>CBEWFH010000160.1:0-3331 GCA_965555895.1 uncultured Simkaniaceae bacterium | reverse complement strand
ACAAGGGGGCGGGGATGAAATTTCCTAGCAAGTAAGTTATAAATCGTTAGGGGCTCAATTTCTGCTGGATGATTCGGAAGAAAAAGGATTCCCCCTTTTCTCTTTAATTTGAGTTCATCGAAACCCTTTATCTCGAATGAATAGCGGAGAGAAAAGAGCTTAATAATCAGCCACGAACCAATCCAGATGAATCCCTTACTCATACCTGTTTTTCTCTATATTCGATGAATTTCTCAATCTTACCACTTTACTAAAATATTGGCGAGAACGCACACAGATTCAAATAATTACTTTGCGCGATATCTCACATATCATTGCTTATTAGATATTTATGATATTTTTTAAATAAAAAAATAATTGACAATTAATCTCTATAATGAGAGAATTAAAATAGACAACGCTGACGAAACCAAGTAAAACAAAAACTGAATTAAGAGCTTCTCTTAACTCAGTCTTTAACGAAGATTAATTTGACGAAGAAGGTCTATTTTAGGTAATCCTTTAGAATAACTTTTTAAACAACAAGGAGTATTAGTTATGGTTAGAAAAGTTGGTGCCCCAGGTGGCGAAAAATTAGCTCCCGGAGGTGGAGATAAACTTCCTCCTATTAGTGGTCTTTCTAAGCGTGCAGAAAAAGTTGCAAAGCAGATTATTCCAAACGCAAAATCACGAACCGATGCTAAATTTAAGCATGAGGCAAACCAAGTCCAAGGTAATAGCCTCTATCAACGTTGGTTTGGTTAAACCTCTATATCATTTGAGAAACTGCTGATTGCATAGGACTCCGATGGACTGTTGTATCATCAACCTTCCATCCATGGAAATCGAGGGCTTGAAAAGGTCTCAGATCTTCGAGTTTTGATATTCCTTCAATCGCATCAAGTGCGGGATCGATCCGGTGAGGAATCGCTGCAACTCCTTTTCCCAGTAAGGGAGGAAACTGTCCGGCATTTGCAATCTCTTCTAGCTTTTCGCTAGGAATATCTTTTCCATGTATCTGCATAAGGTTAAATAGGCGGGTCATAATCGCCTGCCCAAGACCCCGATCGTAAAAGTCTTTACAAGGGGTCGTGAAAACGCCAATTGGAAACCCTTTTTTATAATCCCCTGTGATGAGGTCATGTCGCTGCATTGCATAGAAAATCATGATGAACGATTGCCTCGCTTCTTTACGATCAGTGAGGACAGTTTGACCGTTAAAGAAAATCCTGTGGATATTATCGAGCATATCGTCCATCCGCTTATTGTAATCTTCGTTGTCTTTTAAACAGGGTGGAAGGCGGTTCTGGTTTCTCCCAGAAGGGTTGGTAAATGATTCTCTGATCTTGGTTTTTAGATCATCAAAAGTCTTGGACCCTTTAATGAAGAGATCATTTTCGACCGACTGGAAAATCAGGATAAAATTAGGATGATAATTTTCAAGGTCAATGAGGGTTTGTGAACGGGAATTTTCTACTTCAACTTGGACATAATATCCTAACCCCTCTTTTTGATCCTTTAGCCTTTGATGTGCAGAATAGAGAAATCCCTTTTTCTCTTCTTTAAGAAGATTTAGATATTCCCTAAAAATAGGGTCAATCGTAGCTCCAGAGATGTGGGGGGTTGATTCTCGTATATATTCAACTGCGCGAGGCTCTTCATCGGTTTTCTTAAGAGCTATCGTTTCTAAATGGTTAGGAGGATTCACTGTAAAGTAATCCTCCCGACTCAATGCTCCACAAAATTGGCGCACCCACTTGCTTCCATAATGCATTTTCATTTCTGCTGGAGCACTTTTAACAGCATTGTTTCGAGCAATAAATTCTTTAGAAAAACTTTCTAAAGAGAGAGTGCTTTCATGCTCACCAATAAACTGCCCGACAAAAGACTCTTGAAAAACTTGCATTTTTGGAGACATTCGGGCCCTTACAAAGGCTCTAGAAATAATTCTATTTGCTGTAATAGAGGAAGGCGTAGCATTCAAATGCATATCGATGAGTTTGCGATGTGCTATCACTAACTCACCATAGCGTGTTTCTGGATCTCTATCGTTATCGACGAGAGCGCTATACATCGTTTTTAAATAGCCTTCTTCATAGCTGAGATAAATTGAGTAACGCTCCTTTAAAGCATCCAAATTACCTTGAACAAACTCCCTTTCCACTTCAACACCCCGTTTAATTTCAGCTAAAAGAGCACCAAAAAAACGGTTGCGCATCAGACTTCCATTGACTCCATGAGTCTTCTCAACATATTGAACAGCTTGATACTTCACAGGATCTTGCTCTGACTCCTCAACAAAGTAAAAGTCCATTTCTGAAATATCATCCTCCCTTAACGCCGCAGGGAGAGATAAGCCTGTTTCATCTTTTACTTCCTTAACCGGAGACGGCCTAGGAAGTAAAGCCCTTCGCGGCGAAGACTGTAAGAAAAGTAATAGCTTTTCACAACATCTAAGATAAAATTTCCTTAATTCTGGACCTGAAATATCGATAGTGATTCTTCGTTTTTCTCCCCGAAAGAAAAAAGTCTGCGTAACTTGGTGAATACTATTTTTGAAAATGGCCTTTCTTAACCCATCAATTAAAATAATAAATAAATCTCTCTCTGACTGCGCCAGTACAATTTTTAACTTTCTGCGCGCTAATGGAGAAGTGCAACGCTCAACTGAAAGCTCTTGACCATATTGTCGCATACTATCATCAACTGGAACTTCAGGAGGCTCTTCCTCTTGCTTTATAGCAGATGGTAGAGTGGTATTAGCAACAACTCGATCTTCAGGAGACGCTTTATCTACCGAGAATTCTTTGGTGAATGGGCCGCCAAAGCGGGCCGCACCGATGAGATAGATGGTACCTAGTGCGATATAAGCTAGATTTCTTTGAAAAGGGGTGAAGCTCCGATTGGTATAGCGCTCGATCCCCTTCATAGCGCCGATGGAAAGAGCCATGAGAGCAACAGAGGTTACTCCTGCCTTTGCAAATGCATAGTAGTCAATTTGAGACGTTGGCCTCCTAGCATGAGGAATTGCATCCACAATAATACTCCTTTAGGATTTGCCAGAATTATACACATATTAATGTAAAATTCAAAGCTAAATCATAATTAAGAGGTGGAGAATATAATTAAAAATTTTAATTAGTATGGGTATTCCACGTTTACAATGCGACTAAAGCCCTCGGGTCATACGGTGTTCAATCAACCCAATTTTCTTAAGCCAGATAGGGTGTTCCCACAGTTGTATTGAGGGTGTGCCTAAAATCTTCATGATCAGGGGCTCCCATTTTCGACATATAATAGTAGACTTGTTGCGATTTAAATCTTTATGGTTTTCTGATAAAGTTTTTCGGAT
>CBEWFH010000159.1:0-3352 GCA_965555895.1 uncultured Simkaniaceae bacterium | reverse complement strand
TCAAAAATTGAGGGAGACTAACTGATGCATTTTTTATTACGCAACAAGTCTAATGAAGTGCAACAAACAGATGAAATTTAAACTTGTCTGAAGATGGTAAAAATTCCTATGGTAATCGCAAGAAAACCAAGGAGGAAGGATGTAAAATGGATACCATCATCTAAACAGAGTCAAGAGATGTCAACTTCTACACATTAATGAAGCGAGGCGATTCTTTTGCATTAATTGCAAAGGAATTACAAGTTGATAGATCGACTATTCATCGCGAGATAAAACGGAAACTGTGGAAAACGTGGATATCTCTATAAGCAGCCCCAAAAGAAGGGGTTAAAGAGTCGAAGCTTCAATAATCAAAATCTGAAGATTTTGCTAAGGAAGATATTGTCAAGTGCGCCATTAAAGTTAATACTGCAGACCATAAGTTTTTTACATGGGATTATTGGGTAAATTATAAGGATGACCAAGAAAATAATTTGTTCCTAAATAAGTTAAAGTGGTGCAGGGCTAGAGCGGCTTCGCCAGTACCAAGGACCATAACAGTAGGTCAGTTGAGCTCCCTTCAAGATCCGATGGTTGGAGAAGATAATGATATGGGTGATCCCATTTTTGATTACCCATCTCGAGGTGAGGTTGGGGCTGTCGCTATGGTTTAGAAAGCGGGTAAAGTTCCCCTTTTCTTTAGCGTCGATACACCACCGCGTTGACTTGCCACAAAGATCATAGCTAAAGATGTAATCATTAAAGCGGTTTTTTCGGTTATTGCGCCGTTTAACAATACCGGTATATTCACCAACATATGTGAGGGCTGGGATATCGCGTGCTGCAAATACTCCATAGCCAAGGTAGCGGTTGATCCACTTGATATAGAAAAGATCATCGAGATCACTTTCCATCTCTTTTTTATGGAGTGCTAAGGTCCAAGTATTCATTTGCCTTAGGTTTTCTTTCTTCATCTTACGGTCACATTTTTTTGCAACTTTATGAATGGTTTTTATCGAGTCAAAGATCAGAGAATCGGTGTAGGTAATATTGAGCCGTTTTTCAAACTCACTTATTGGGATAGAATGGACCTTTTCATCACTGTTGCGGTAGATCAAGATGGAGCGATTTTTTGGCTTGATAAGGGCATTGGAATAACCAAGTAGTTTTGTTAGGTGGGAAGGGGTGATTCCCCACTTGTCCTCTTGATCTTCGGCTCCAGTCTCTAATAGTGTTTCAATAAGAGAAGAATTATTCCCAAGAACTGCTAAATGGAGGGGGGAAAGTCCTTCTCCATTTTTTTTGATTGATTCCACACTCCCCTTTTTCATAGGCCTCGATGAGATTCATTAGAAATGGCCAAGGATTTTCCACCAACCGCAACCTACTGTAAAGTAGATCACGATATTGACAATACTTGCATACAGGCCAAACTTCCACCAGTCAGTAATTTTGACATAACCCGAACCGAAGTAAATGGGGGCGGGGCCGCATCCATAATGGGTAATTCCACCCATAAGGTTACTGAGGAAACCAAGGGTAAGTGCAGAAATAACTGGAGGAGCACCAAGGGCAACCATTAAGACTAGGAATGCCGAGTACATCGAGCCAATGTGTGCAACAAGGCTGGCAAAGAAATAATGGCTATAAAAATAAATAAGGGAGAGGCTTATATAGGCTGTAAACCGGGGGAAGCCACAGACATGTCCTCGAACATATTCACTAAACCAAGTGGTCAGTCCCAGTTTGTTGAGAAAAGTAGCCATCATGATTAGTGTTGCAAACCACATGAGGGTATTCCATGCCCCTTTTTCCTTAATAACATCATCCCAACTAAGGACTGAAGTTAGTAAGAGAATCACTAGACCAATTAAGGCGGCGATTACTGCAGACATATCAATAAAGGGGCCGAGAATCCACAGGGTGATTAAAAGGACAAAGGAGAAGACCATAATCCATTCTTGAATCCTGATCCTACCCATTTCTTTAAGCTTATTTAATGCGAACGAGCGGGCATCGGGTGTTTCCTTAATCTCTGGTGGGTAAAGCTTATAAAGGAGAAGAGGAATCAACGCTAAGCAAGTAAGTCCCGGTACAGAGGCTGCAATGGCCCATGATCCCCAGGTGATGTTAACTCCAATACTTTTCGCCAAGTCTGCGATAAGTGGATTTCCAGCCATTGCGGTTAAAAACATACCACTTGTAATAATTGAACCTTGGAAGGTGGCTTTAATTAAAAAAGCCCCCAGCCTTCTCGGGTGGCTGTAAGGTTCACTTCCAAACGCTTTGGATAGAGAGTTTACGATTGGGTAAATAATCCCCCCTACCCTTGCTGTAACGCTAGGGATCGCCGGCGCTAAAATTAAGTCTGTTAAAACCATTCCATATGCCATTCCCAGGGTGTTTTTTCCGAGATGTTTGATAATGACATAAGCGATCCGTTCACCAAGCCCTGTTTTGATAAAGCCCCTTGAGATAAAGAAGGCAATTACAATTAGCCATACGATAGGGTGAACAAACCCGCTAAAGGCTTGTTCAAAGGTCAAAGTCTTTGTCGCTGCAGTAAGGACCAGTCCTATAAAAGCAAAAGTCCCGATAGGAACGGGACGGAGAATAATACCAATCACAGTAAAAATAAAAATTGCAAACATATGCATTGCTTGCGTCGTCACCCCTTCGGGTGGCGAGAGGTTCCAAAGCAACCCCCCAATAATAATGCTTAGGAGAAAGGAGAGGAATTTTTTATTAAAGACCCTGGACATGTGACCATCTACTTATGTAAGATTTCAAAAGACTCGGAGTTTAGAAAGAGGTGTAATTTTTACGCAAATGAAAAATACAGTATTCATCCCAAAGCAAAAGATACCTGATTTCGAAATGCCTGCCCATACAATCACATGGGATCAAGACCTTTCCCACCTAAAAAAGTCTTTTTCAGAGGATGATCTAGGGACCTATTTATTGCTCTATTCTCTTGCAGAAGAGAATCCGAGAAAGGCAATAAAAGGGGTCGAAAAATTCAGCGAATCGCACCCAGACCACCCCGAAGTCTTAAATTTACTTACATATCTTTATCTTATTAGACGAAAAATTTGGAAAACTGGCCGCTTAATAGAAGAAAATTATGCAAAAAATCCCGACTACCTCTTTGCAAAAATTAACTATGCTGACCTTTGCCTCAGGCGGAAAAATTTTCAAAAAATCCCTGAGATATTTAATAACAATTTGAATTTACAAGACCTCTACCCGAATAAAAAATTGTTTCAAGTTTCTGAGTTTAGAGGGTTCATGGTTATCATGGCATTCAACCATCAAGCTATTGGAAAACGTGCTACTGCAGAGAGGTATCACAATTAAGCAGTTCGGGACGATC
>CBEWFH010000158.1:0-3395 GCA_965555895.1 uncultured Simkaniaceae bacterium | reverse complement strand
ATGCCGCATTATTTAGAGTTTAACTAGCTACCCCCCCGCGAACCTACCAGTGCCTGTTTCCTCCTACGTATGTTTTATGTAAAATCACCGTAGAGGTTTCAGCCATCTCTGACCAGTTTCAATTTTTATCTATTTGTCGCACTTCGCGGTTGAAAGGGCGGGTAGATAGTTTCAATCTTTTCAAGATTTTAAAAATTCTTGTTAAAACAAACTTAAAAGAGAAAGAGGAGACTATGGAGTGTCTCTACAAGTTTAGAGAAACTGAAGACAGTTTTTACTCATTTAAACTCAAACCTCTTATTAGAGGAGAGCTTTCCCTCGTCCAGTAGAAGAGCATTACTTTTTAATTTCTCCGAAGGAGAGGGTTTGAATTTCGCCACTGTCTAGGAGAATGTTCAAGCGACCATCAGGATTAAGAGAATGAAGGGTTCCTGATATAGAGTGGCCATTTTGTTTGAGAGTAATCGGCTTTCCCTTATGGGTAAGAAGAGCGTCGTAGCTCATATAAAAGGGTTTGAAACCATCCCGCTCATAAAGGTGGTAGTCTTCAAGAAAAAACCCTTCCAAAGGATTGATGAGAGATTCGGTCTCATATACCTTCCCTTTTTCTACAAAGAGTGAGGTTGCGGGTTGATCGATTTTATCAAGAGCTTCTTTAGGCATGTTGATATTGATGCCGGTTCCAAGGACTACACCAAATTTGTCATGGAGGTCGATCGTCTCGCAAAGGATGCCGGCGATTTTCTTTCCATTTATAAGGACATCATTGGGCCATTTGATCTGAGGAGAAAGTCCCTCTTTCCCTAAAAGCTTAGTAATACTAAGCGATAGGATTTGCGCAAGGTTATTGAGGCCCATCAATTTTTTTTCAGATGTAAAAAAATAGGTGAGGTAAATATTTTCCCCTTTGGGAGAGACCCAAGGGCGTTTGAAACGTCCGCGACCGGCAGTTTGCTCATCAGCAGTAATACGAGTAAGCTGATTCAAATCAAAATGGCGGTAATTTTCCTTAGCGTAGGTGTTAGTAGAATTTACTTTTTCTAAGTGAATTTTCATGACTTTTTCTACCATAATAACTCCAAATTATGAACAATAAAGTGTTATGTGGAACCATCAAGTCTTAAAGCGCATCGATTTCAGAACACTTCCTTTTATCATAGGTCTTATGGTGATGAGCATCCTTATTATTGCGTCGACAACCTCTGAGGTTCAGCTTACAGGGGAAGACTTCTTCTTCACCCCAAATGTTATAAACCAGATCCAACGGTTCGGTGTTGGGATCAGCTGTTATCTTTTTTTTGCAGGCCTTGACTACCATAAACTAAGGGAGTGGGCCTGGATCCTTTATGTTGGTACTATATTACTCCTGCTTGGCCTTTTTTTTACAGAACCGATTCAACATGTTCACCGTTGGTATCGGATTCCCTTTATTGGGGGAACACTGCAGCCCTCTGAATATGCAAAGCTTACCCTTGTTTTTACTCTTAGTTGGTTTCTCGAAAAAAAAGGGAGGAGTATTAGAGATTGGAGGACATTTTTTCAGGCATGCTTCATTGTTTTTATCCCTTTTGTCCTAATTTTAAAACAGCCTGATCTCGGATCTGCGATGGTCCTATTTCCAATGACCCTTGGAATGTTTTATTTTGGAGGAATCCGAAAGGGAGTCATTAAAATCATGTCAGGATTTGGAGTAGCAGCCCTTGTTTTAATCTCACTGATTTTTACCGGAGTTTTGAGTCACGAAGAGCTTAGACCAGTCGCCACAAAGGTTCTTAAAGAATACCAATATGAGAGGTTTGATCCCGACACCTACCACCATCAAGCAGCTAAAACAGCCATAGCCCTCGGAGGGTATACTGGAAGTGGTTTTAAAAAGAGTGTATTTACAGGTCGAGCCTTTCTTCCAGCAGCACATACCGATTCTGTTTTTCCTGCTTTTGCCGAAGAATTTGGAATTTTTGGATCAATTTTAATGTTACTCTTGTTTTTCGGATTAATATACTGTAGTTTTCAGGTTACAGCTGTTGCCAGAGATCATTTTGGTCGAGTTTTGTCAGCCGGTATTGCGATCTATTTGGCAATTCATGTGGTGATCAATATCGGGATGATGTGTGGCTTTTTGCCCATTACAGGAGTGCCTCTGGTCCTAGTGACCTATGGTGGCTCTTCCGTCACCCTGACGATGAGCGCCCTTGGCATATTACAAAGCATCTATATAAGAAGGTTTATGTTTTGATGAAACATCCATTTATACTAAAGCCCGGATCGTGGTTCGGGGAAGGGAAAATTACACTCTCAATGATGGATGAAGAGCTTCCGTTCTATACCCGCTGGAAAGTTCCCGAAGGAGAAAAGGGACGGATCGAATCGATGCAAGAAATTCAGATTTCTGGCCTCTCCGACGTTATGCAAAACCAATTTATTTTCTACGATATCACCCGCAAAAACTTTTCCATAGAACTTGAAAATCAATCCCTTGGCAAAGTTGTTGGAAAGGGGATGATCAATGACAAACTCATCGGCTGGGAATTTCGCCTAGAACATCTCGGTTTCGAAGGTTTTGAGTTTTATGAAAAGGGAGAAGCTTCCGATACCTATCTTATGCATGCCGAATATGCCACCAACGATGACTTCCGTACTGTCATCCATGGAAAAATCTGGTGTCCTCACGAAGAAGAAACAAAAAAATAATAAAACCGCCTTGCTAATAAATTGTAAAATAAATTAATAAAACAAGTAGGTAGGTTTTATTATGAAGTATTTATTTTATTTTAGTCTTTTGTTTTTGTTAGGGTGTGCAACTAATTCTGAAATTATGACGCGCGATAAATATGCTGAAGTTGAAGTGGGGATGAAAGCCTCCGATATTGAGCACCGTTTTGGAAAGCCCTATCAAATTGTTTCCCGCGAAGAAGGGAAAGAAACCTACGAATACATCGAAAAAATTACGATGGGAACAGAGGTGATTGAACAACGCCGCTACTACATTGTGATCCAAGGTGGAAAAGTTATTGGAAAGTATATGAAGCTCTCCAACCCACCCCCCTTCAAAGCGATCTTCTCAGAAGATCCTTATCCTAATTATTAGCGCGATTTGCTATTTCTTGAAGCTTGGGAAGGTGAATCAGGTTAAAATGGAGATAACCGTAATAATGGTATAAAGAGAGGGACCCCAAAAACAAAGGGACAAATAATAGGGCGATTGCCAAGAGGAGTGAGCTGCTGTCTTTTTCCTTACTTAGGATAAAACTCCGTCCTAAAACGAGTGATGGAAGAGTCGAAAGAGCTGTAAAAACAAGAAAGATTCTTAGGGCATGAAATTGTGTTTTTTGGCAGTGGAAATGAGGTATAACCGAATGTTGTGTCTGAGAATAAATGAGCGTATCCTTGGAAAG
>CBEWFH010000157.1:0-3496 GCA_965555895.1 uncultured Simkaniaceae bacterium | reverse complement strand
GGCTCGTTCTGATTTATTAGTATTGCTGCTGATGACTTCATGATAGCCATTATACCCCCTTTTTTCATAATCTACAAGGGATGATCCTCTAAAAGTTGAAGATCTTGATAATATTTAAGCAGGTCGCGAAAACGAGCAGCATCCTCAAATCTAAGCTCTTTTGCTGCTAGCTTCATCTCTTTTTGGCACTCTTCAATCCGCTCTCGAATCTCTTTGGGATCAAGGAAGGGTTTACTCTCTTTTTTATCACCCTCCGCAGCTTTATACTCCCGGTAACCTTCAGCCAAATCATCGGAAAACGCTTTTTTAATTGTTTTGGGGACGATACCATGCTTGCGGTTATACTCTTCCTGAACCTTTCTACGATCACTTGTTACCTTAATAGTATTCTCTATAGATTTTGTCCGTTTATCGGCATACATGATGACTCGTCCTTCGCTATTACGAGATGCACGTCCACACGTTTGAGTGAGTGCTGTTTCACTTCTAAGGAACCCTTCTTTATCTGCATCGAGGATTGTAACAAGGGAAACCTCTGGAATATCAAGCCCTTCTCTAAGAAGGTTAATTCCGACTAAAACATCAAAGACTCCCCTCCTTAAATCTTTAATAATTTCTATCCTTTCAAGAGTCTCGATATCTGAGTGGAGATATTTTGCTTTAACTCCAATTTCATTGAGGTACTTGGAGAGTTCTTCGGAGAGCTTTTTAGTCAGGGTTGTGACAAGGACCCGCCCCCCTTTTTCTGTTTCAATACGGATTTCATCTAGCGCATCATCGACTTGGTTACCAGCTGGCCTTACCTCAATAGTGGGATCAAGAAGCCCAGTGGGGCGGATAATCTGTTGTACTACATCCCCTGCAGCTTCAGCTACCTCCCAAGGCCCTGGAGTTGCTGAAACATAAACCACTTGATGGATATGATTGTAAAACTCTTCAAACTTCATAGGGCGATTGTCGTAGGCAGATGGCAAGCGAAATCCAAAATCAATAAGAGATTTTTTTCGAGCCCGATCTCCATTATGCATGGCATGAATTTGGGGGAGAGTTTGGTGAGACTCATCAACAAAGACTAAATAGTTACTCGGGAAATAATCGAGAAGACATGCCGGTGGCTCTCCTGGATTGCGACCAGCAAAATGGCGAGAATAGTTTTCAACCCCTTTGCAATAGCCAATCTCTTTGATCATCTCAAGGTCATACTTGGTCCGTTGCTCAATTCTTTGCTGTTCGACTAAAAGGTTTTCATTTTGGAAAAATTCAGAGCGTTCTTTAAGTTCTTCTTTAATCGTTTTCATTGCACTTACCCGAGCCTCTTCAGGGGTGATATGGTGTGATCCTGGATAAATGGAAAGTCCCTTTATTCGCTTCTTAACTTTCCCAGTAAGAGGATCAATCTCACTAATTCTCTCAATTTCATCCCCAAAAAACTCAATGCGATAACCCAAATCATCTTCATAGGCAGGGACAATTTCTAAGATATCTCCACGCACTCTAAAATGGGAACGACTGAGCTCATAGTCATTCCGAGAATACTGAAGCTCTATCAAGTGGAGGAGGACATCATCACGTCTATAGGACTCCCCAATATTTAGAGAAAGCCTCATCGCGCGGAAATACTCTGGCATCCCTAATCCATAAATGCAGGAAACTGATGAAACAATAATGACATCATCCCTTTCTAAAAGGGAACAGGTAGCATGAAGGCGAAGTTTTTCAATTCTGTCATTGATCGCTAGATCCTTTTCGATATAGGTATCTGTACGAGCAATGTAGGCCTCGGGCTGATAATAATCATAATAAGAGACAAAATACTCAATAGCATTTTCAGGGAAGAGTGTTTTAAATTCCTGATAGAGTTGCGCTGCAAGGGTTTTATTATGAGCTAAAATTAGGGCAGGCTTTTGAACATTGTTAATAATATTAGCCATTGTAAATGTTTTGCCAGAACCTGTAATTCCAAGGAGAACCTGAGATCGCTTATCCAGCTTGATCCCCTCGGTCAAGCGGCGAATCGCTTCCGGCTGATCCCCCTCTGGGCTAAACTCAGACTCTAATTTAAATTTCATGTAAGATACTTTGAAATGAGAGGCTTAAATATTCCCCATTGCTGAAGCACATCTACAACCACGATAAACAGTGCAAAGAGCATTACAAAGCTTAAAAAAACTCTCCCAAAAAATGTTCTATAGAACTTTGAAGTTTTGAGTTTCCAAGCCATCATCGCAGGGAGAAAAATTAAAAGAATCGCTACAAAAGCGCCTGCGTATTCAAGGGCAATAATAAAGCCCCTTTGATAAGTTAAGACAAAAATAAGGGGGGGAATGAATGTCAATAAACAGGCTATGAATCGCCCTTCCCATGTCTTTTTTATCTTGAATCCATCAGTTACGAAGTCTGAAAGACTGAGTGTCACACCTAAAAATGAGGTGACAATCGCAAAGAAGGTAAAAAAGTGTGCGCCAATCACAATCCATTTGTTTTTAACAATTTGTATGAGCGGCACTGTAGCCAAACTTCCCGCTTGCCAAGCTTTTACAAGGTTAAACTCACCAGTAATTGGAACAATCCCTAAAATAAGGACCTGCCAAAGAATATAGATGATAAAGGGTAATAGGCTCCCAATAATCAATGTAAGCCTTAGATGTTTTTTATCATGATTCATGTAAGTCGTTAAACTTGGAATGATAATATGGTAACCAAAAGAGGTAATCACAACTGGGAGGGCAATAAAAGTTGGACTCCAATCTACATGGGCAAGGAGGCTCCCATCAATATGCTCTGGTAAAAAACCTACAAGAATGAGGTATGAGACGCACAATCCTACCATCAATATACGATTGATCATATCGACCCCAAGAGTCCCTAAATAGACGAAAAAACCAAAAATAATAGGAAGGCAAAAGGGTGCAAGCCATGATGGCAATGTGTATCCAGTCAATACTTTGACCGTTGAAACAAATAACGGGGCACTCGCAGAAATATAGGCTGCAGTAAGTGAGTAAAGAAGAAGTAGATATACGACCCAGCTGAGTCCCTTCCCCCATCCTCCTAAAGTCTTATGAGCCATTGAAATAAGATTCGGTTCCCCCTCGATAGCAAGGTTTACATCAAGGAAGAAAAATGCTGTTGCAAGCATCACTAACCAGCACAATAGAAAAATACAAATTGAAGGAACAAAACCAACAAATGAGGTCATGACAGGAAGGGCAAGCATTCCTGCCCCAATTGTTGTTCCAGCAACTAGTAGTATTCCCCCAATATAGTGATTAATTTTCATCGATTATTTCCTAAAGTATACAATTTTCCGTACGTTTAGTTGATTGATATTAAAGTTTTAGCAATTTTTCGCCAATTTAGCTTCTTTTTGCCAACTATTTAAAACCAAATGCTAGATTAGTTTTTTATTAGAATTTTAGTTTTTATGTGTACAAAATACAATCTATACCCAATCAAATTCGAAACTTTACTTTACAGTAGAACCGAGTGGCCTAAA
>CBEWFH010000156.1:0-3502 GCA_965555895.1 uncultured Simkaniaceae bacterium | reverse complement strand
ATTAGGATCTTCGTTAAACTCTTTAACAATTTCTAGGCGGTTTTTACTCGAACCATCGAGATAGTTGAATCGAATCCCCCGCTGTTCAAAGTCATTACGCATGATTTGTAGCATACGAGTATATTGGGAGAAAATCACCGTCTTATGCTTTCCTTCTATCAAGGTCTGAAGAAGTTCGACAAGCATATCATACTTCGCAGAATCTCCCGGTTCTGCCTTTTCCTTCGCAAAAATCGCTGGGTGACAACAAATCTGCTTAAGGCGGGTGAGGGTTGCTAAGACATGGATCTGCACCTTGTCAAAACCATCACGCTCGACCAATTTCATAAGTTCATTACGAGCCGATTCAGCGTAAGACTTATAGAGATCGCGCTGCACCTTAGTCAACTGACAATGATAGACATTTTCACTGACTGGTGGCAAGTCATCAAGGACATCAATTTTCATCCGACGCATGATAAAGGGAGCGACCTTCTTCCGAAGGTATTGAAGATTTTCCGTCTGTTCTTCCCCAGAAAGGCGGACATATTTTTCGACAAAACGGTCATAATGACCGAGAAACCCCGGCATCAAGAAGTCAAAAAGACTCCAAAGTTCATCGAGTGAGTTTTCAATCGGCGTACCTGAGAGGATCATCCGATGTTCTGCTTTAATCAATTTCACCGATTTTGCATTGCGGGTTCCGCGATTCTTAATGTGTTGCGCTTCATCGAGAATCATATAAGAAAATATCACCTTGTCATAAGCTTCAACATCTTTTTGAAGGAGACTATAGGAAGTGATCACGACATCAAAATCTTTGACACTCTTAATGAGTTTTTTCCTTTGATTGGGCATTCCATCAACAATTATTGTTTTGAGTTCCCCGTTAAACTTGTGACACTCTTCTTGCCAGTTATAGAGAAGAGAAGTTGGGCAAACAACAAGAGCGGGATTTTTTGCTTTATCTCTATGTTGCGTTAAAGCAACTATCGCCTGCAATGTTTTACCGAGCCCCATATCATCAGCCAGAATTCCATTGAGAAACATGAGGCGGAGGCGTTCAAGCCAATGGACCCCATCTTTTTGATAGTGTCTGAGTTCTGCTTTCACAGACTTGGGAATTGGGCTAAACTTCAAGACTTTTTCTCCAAGCATTTGCGCTCGAATCTCTTTGAGTCTTGTACTCATTTTAAATGTTACAGGGAGTCCTTCGAAACTCTTCTCATCGATGTTTGCAAGGCTCCAAATCGGCCGTTCAAGCTTTTTATTTTCTAATTTTTCAATTGCAAGCTCATCAAAGAGTTGGACAACGGCCCCTATCTCTATTAAGTCGAGAACGAGGATTTTTGGAATTTTATTTCCACTATCCTTCCCCTTTGTCGCTGTCTTTATCCCCATATCGAGCTCAAGGTATGCACGACGTGAAATGATACAATCCCAAAGACGATCGACAGTGACCCCTTTAAGGGCACCTTTTATCTCCAAATTCATCTGATAAACATCAAGACGATCGGTATTCGTTAATGAGAGGGTAAACTTCGTCTGATCGTAAATAAATTGGTCGAGGAGATTTTGAGGACAGTTAAATTTTACTCGGTATTGGTTGCGAGGAATGACATCAGTCATAAACTCAATAATTTTTTTCTCCGTCTTTGCCATATAGATCTGCTGTTCGGCATCAAAAAAGAAATCTTGGAAAAGATCTTCAATTATCTTCTGCTCTTCAACCAAATTACGAGCTACAATCCCCTCTTCAGTAACAAAAGATTCGATATCACCAAATTTGAGTTTTTTCGAAGAGGATGGAACCACGTGTTTATCGTATTGGAAAGAAAGACCAGCATCAAGCTCTCCATTTAAGAAGCTAAGATCGCAAATCGCTTCAATCGACCCCACAAAAGGAAGTGTTGTAAAGTGTTCCACAACACCTGACATATCAACTTCTGCAAAGCGGGCCATTTCTGGAAGAGCATTCTCTACAAAGGTTCCAAAGAGAGGCTCAGGAACAGTCATATCTCGCATGGGAAGAAGGCTACGAAGGTGTTGACGAGTAATATGCTCAGGAAAGCGGTAATAGATATGGTTATAGATAATCCCTGGCTTGGCACACTCAAAAAAGCGGGCATCCTCGAGCATAATTTTTTGCTGATCGATCAAAAGTGTCGGATTAAGGAGGATCTTAGTCGTTGGGGGATGGATATATTCCAAAGATACATTGATATGAGCATTCGATTTAGAAAAACGGATCGGCGACTCTAAATTTTCTTCAAAAAGACATGGGAGAGTTGGAAGTTCGTCCTCTAAAAAAGCCCATCCCTTCCCCTTTAAAGCCTCTGAAGCCAATTCTTCTGCTTTAGCTAAAATCATCCCAAAAATCTTTATATCAAGGGTAGCCATTTTTTGCGCCCGCTCGTTTGAAGTCTTTTCAGGAAGTTTTGCATGATCCCTTACAAGGCATGCAATCTCTTTTTCACTGCTCGCAAAAGACTCAACAGAAAAAAGATGTTTTTTTCCCCCAACATAAAGGGGCTCTTGATACCGAAGGGCCTCTAAAAACTGACGAACGTTAGGAATATGAAGAGGTTTTGACCTTGAAGGAAGCCTTAGAGCGAGTTGGACATCCACTTCACTTCCTTTCTTAGGAAAATGGTAAATAACAGCGAGCTCAGCCTTTTCGATTTCTCTTTGCTGCTCCGGTAAGAAGAAGGGGGATTTTGCAAGTAGTTCTGAGGCTCCGACATACTCTTTTAAGAGTTCTTTTTGATATTCATCATCTTTCCGCTCAGCTTCCTTCGACTCAGCTTTTTTAACCGCATCTAGGAGTTTTTCTTTTGCTTCGTCGCAGAAACTCTCATCTTCAGTTACCTCATCCAAATTGGTCTCTTTGGAATAGCTCACTAAAATTTCATCCAAACAAGACTCTAAATAGAAAAGAACAGCCGCTAAATGTTGACAATCATAATGATAAGGACAATCACAGTTGGAATCGATTGTCTCACTTTCCATCCGATCGATCTCAAGTTCACTTTCATAAGTATTCTTGTACTGACCGAGTACCTGAGCACTGATTCGAATGGACGTTGCATCTAAATGGAGAATTTTCGCTGATAGGACTTTCTTTCTGTTAAAAAGATCCTTTCCTTCCTTCAAAATACTCGAAGAAAAGTCCTGTTTTAGCTTTCTTAAATTCAACATTCGTGCAATCTACCTCATCCAAGATTTTTTATCCCGATTATGTTCTATGACTACCCTTTTCGAACAAAAAAATTCAACTCTTTTTTTCCTTCATTACCAGTATCCGCAAGAAAAAAAATTTATAAAAAAAATGAACGTTATATTTAGATTGAAAGATTGATGCTCAAGGAGGTGGCGGAGGTCCATGCCCCCGACAAATCAAATAGTATAGCTGCACAACTTCTCATAATCTCTTAAATTTTCTTTTTCTTTCCTGTGGAATCTTTAGTTTGTCAACGCAAAACTAAAATGTCATAAGCTTGTGCAAAACTAAAGTGTCGCATTT
>CBEWFH010000155.1:0-3521 GCA_965555895.1 uncultured Simkaniaceae bacterium | reverse complement strand
CATATTATTGTTCCCAGTTTACGAAGCTACTTGGGTGGAGATATTAAAAAACTGAAAAAAGCCCTCCTTTATGGAAGTATAATCCCTCTTATTTTTTATTTGGTTTGGGAGTTTTTGATTATTGGTATGCTCCCTTTAACGGGGCAATTTGGGTTGGAAAGGATTGGGGGGACACCTCACCCTGTAGCAGGATTGACCAATGCATTAAATGCAATGATTGGAGTTCCTTGGATTGCTGTGGTTGTAGGTTTATTTTCATTCTTTGCCCTTGTCACCTCTTTTTTTGGAGTATCTCTAAGTCTTTTTGATTTTTTAGCTGATGGTTTTAAGATTAAGAAGACGATTAAGGGGAAGGCCATTTTATTATTTTTAATGTTTGTCCCACCCCTTCTTTTTGCTCTCTTTTATCCAAGCGGTTTTGTTTCTGCACTAGGATATGCTGGAGTTTTTGTAGCAATTCTTTATGGATTAATTCCTGCTTTTATGGTGTGGCATGGAAGATATATCGAAAAGAAGAAGGAACGGTTTCGTGTCATTGGAGGGAAGCCTTTTCTCTTTATTATGTTTATAGGATCATTTGCCATTATTTTCTTTCAAATTGCAGCCACACGAGGGTGGCTCCCTACGTTATGAAGCCAAGAAAAACAAGTAAGAAAGTCGTAATCTTTCTCCTTGTTCTCTTTGTTCTGATTTTTTTTGCTTATTACATTGCATCAAAAGTTACTTTAGAATCCTAAATCCATCGGGATAGATCTGACCTTTCGGGCCAATAGGAAGTCTGCCACTGAAAAAGTCTTCATAGACCTCAAGCCCTTGGGTAGCATTCTGAATACAGAAAAAACAATTACTGACCCACTCTGATCCTGCAATGGTACCGCTTGCTGTATTGCATTTAAAACGGGAAGAGATCTTTTCTTTCCAATAGCTTGGGTCTCCAACAAGGAGAACGGGAGTGGGGGATTTCACACCGGTTTTTCTCCGTGTTTCTTCTAAGGCATATTCAAAGTCGGTTCCGATCCCACCAGTCAGAAAAATTGGGAGATCAAGATGAAATTCTGCTTGTCGCTCCACTAAACGATCCAAACGGTAGGTCATCTTTGCCTCAATATAAGGGTTTTGTTCCTGCTCATTGACTGTTTGATTGGTATTGGAGCGAAAGTCTAAGATATTAGCACACGAAAGAATCCCTAATTCTTTTGCAATACGATTTCCGACACTCATCATCCCTGGACCTCCACCAGTAACAAGAGCTAGAGGTGTACTTTGACTTAAAAGAGGGTGCGTACATTCTCCTTGCATCTTTTGAAGTCCCTCAAGAAGATCTTTTATAAGAGGCTTAAAAGTTCCCTCCATTAAATTGGATCCATAAATGCCGATCATGGTGGCTGCAATAAAGGTTTCCACTTTAGAAAGGGGAACAAACATTCCTGAATCCTTTCCTGGCTTGGGAACATAACGGAGGATTTCTTGGGTTTTATGATCGAGCCAAGAAATTGAGACTCCAAATTTTGCCAGATCAAGGAGCGTCGAACGGTCTTCATGGGAAAAAAAATCTCCATGCGAGCGAGAAGGTTTACTGAAATAAATTCCTTTTAAACACCCATAAACCTGTTCACTAAGGAGCATCCGCTTCATAATCGGGGAAGGAAAAAACCGTGTTAATAGAATCCCTTGACTTGTGATTACCCCCTTTTCAATCGCTTCTAGAAAAGGATAAGAGGGTTGAGCGTGCATATATTTTTCAACCTTTTCTGCTTGCTCAGCTGGGTGGAAAAATCCTGGGAAATCTTCGTGAGTCGATTCTGTTTGGATCCAGTCATTTGGAACAAGGTTCAGAAGTTGTTCTCCCTTAACAACAAATGTTGCACATTTATGATGAGGAGGGGTAGGAGCTGTTTCAAAAGCCCCAAAGAGTGTCTTAGGATCTTCTATCGAAACTTGAAGTTGGTCGCGGTCGGAAAAGAAGACATGTTCCCGATAGGGATCGAGAGTATAAAATTCGAGAGGAATTTGAATCAGTTCTTCTGAGCTTTTTCCGTAAAGCTCATAAATATTTCCGGAAGCTGTGGTGTCAGGTTGAAGAATTGAGGCTGCCGTATGCTTTACACCCTCTGGAAGAAGACTATCGACCACTCGACCAAAAACCGTTCTAATATGAAGAGGGAGGGTGTTGACCAGAAGAAGGCTATCTGTGGCAAGTCGTTTTCCCTCTTCCCATTTTTGCGTCAAATGAACCAATTCCCGAATCTTGATTTCAGGGTGTTTCAAAGCCTCTACTAAAATGGGGATGAGCCTAATTACTTTCTGATCGTAGGTTTGAATCCCTGGTTTTAAAGGGAGGAATGCCACCATTCGTCCATCAATTTTCTCAAGTGTCCAATTTGATTTCCCCTGCTTTTCTCCTAAGGATAAGAGGGGACGTCCTTCCCGATCTGTTCGGCCGAACATTCTCGATAGATAGATGGGGTCACGGACTCGCCTTCTATCATCTGCTGCAAATAACTTTCCTATATAAGCACCTTGTGAAAGGTGAGAAAGTATGAGAACACCTTCCTGAGAAAGGGCAGTCAATTCTAAAGTGATTTCAGCTCTTCGGTGCGACTTAGAAAGGTCATATTCTGTTCCAGTTGCATTGATACCCAGTTGCGCTAAGGTACTTTTTAGGTTGAAGAGAACATTTTCTTTTTCGATGGAAAACCCTAGAAATGTTGGGGAAATATTTTCGATCAGCACTTTTGCCTGGGTCCGTTTCTCATCCAGAGTGGAAAGAGCGATAATTTTCCCATCGGGAGTGACAAGGTCATGGTGTAGGAATGAAAGTGAGATACCCATAATTACCCTATATCACATTTTTCTCCTTGAGCAATTATTTTTTAAGGTCTAGACTCTGAAGGTTTATGAAAAAAGAAACAATAAGACCCCGCAGTTTTGGAACTCACGATGGAAGCTTTCATGCTGATGAGGTTACAGCATGTGCCCTTCTTCTCCTTTTTGATCTAATAGATATGGAAGAAATTATCCGAAGCCGCGATATGAAAGAGCTCAATAGTTGCGAATTTGTTTGTGATGTTGGGGGAATTTATGATCCTGAAATTAAGCGGTTTGATCACCATCAATCTAATTATAATGGTCCTTTGAGTAGTGCAGGAATGATTTTAAAGTATCTAAAAGATCAGAAAATTATCGAGGGTAAGCTATACCATTACTTTAACCGCTCTCTTGTCTTGGGGGTAGATGCTATCGATAATGGAAAGGCCTCTCCTATGGTAGGTCACTGCTCTTTTTCTTCTCTGATTGCCAATTTTGTCCCTGTTCGCCATGATTCAGAAAGAAAAATCTATCACGGAGCCTTTTTTCAAGCCCTTGAGTTTTGCCTAGGTCACTTAAGGCGTCTCCTTGCAAAGTATAATTATATCTATGAATGTCGGGATAAGATTAAAGAAGAGATGGATAAAAAAGAAAAGGTGATGATCTTTGATGAATCAATGCCATGGGTTGACTCCTTTTTCGAGCTTGGTGGG
>CBEWFH010000154.1:0-3533 GCA_965555895.1 uncultured Simkaniaceae bacterium | reverse complement strand
ATAGTCAGAGACTAGTTTTGCGGATGAACCAAATTTGTTTTAGTTTCCTGTGCCCTGTTTCTTGGGGGCCGTCTATTGACTTTTACCTTCTCATTAAACTACACTCTTACCTTCATAGTTAGGAGAAATAGTGTCTAATTTAGATAAAGAAACACTTGTAAATTTAACAAAGCTTTGCAGGATAAATTGCAACGACGAAGAGCTGAAGACTTTACTTAAAAATCTTCAGTCTATTTTAGGGTATATCGATCAACTTAAAGAGGTTGATACTGAAAATGTCCCCGTATGCAACCATGTCAGTCAAGAAATGGAGGCTTTCATGAGGGAAGATGGGGCAAGTGAATCCTTAGACCGTGAGACATTTCTTAAAAATAGCCCTTCACACGTTGGTGGGATGGTCCGCGTTCCAACCGTCATAAAGTTCTGAGGAAGCAATGTACCGAAAATCTGCACACCAATTAAGACAAGCTTTCATAAAGGGAGAACTCACCGCCTCTGAAATTAACGTCTATTTCTTGCAGCGCATTCAAATCCTTGATGGAGATCTACAGGCCTTTTTAAATGTCTTTTCCGATCAGATCATGGAAAAAGCTGAAAAACTCGACAGAAAGCGTGCGGCCGGCCAGCCTCTTGGTAAACTTGCTGGTGTTCCCATTGCCATTAAAGATAATATTCAAATTAAGGGCGAAACTACGACATGCGCCTCAAAATTCCTATCAAATTACACTGCTCCCTTCAATGCAACAGTTGTCCGACTTATTGAAGAAGAAGATGGTCTAATTATTGGAAAGACCAACCTTGATGAGTTTGCAATGGGATCGTCAACTGAGAACTCAGCTTATCAAATCACGCGCAATCCTTGGAATTTATCCTGCACGCCCGGTGGTTCATCTGGTGGATCTGCCGCCACAGTAAGTGGAAGACTTGCACCTATTTCTTTAGGAAGTGATACCGGTGGATCGATTAGACAACCTGCAGCTCTTACCGGAACAGTTGGCTATAAGCCGACATATGGGCGGATTTCAAGATATGGCCTTGTTGCATTTGGATCATCGCTCGACCAAATTGGCCCCTTTGCCAATACGGTTAAAGATGTCGCACTCATGATGGAAGTTATGGGGCGCCCCTGCAAATTCGATGCCACAAATGTCAAAGGAACCCCTGAGTCCTATCTCGATCATTTGGAAGGATCAATTCAAGGAAAGAAGATTGGTGTCCCTTGGGACTTTTTAGAGGGGCTATCAAAGAGTGCTCGAAAAATCTTTGACGGCAACCTTGATATACTTAAATCAGTAGGTGTAGAGCTTGTTCAAGTAAACTTAAGCAAGCTTAAGTATTCCATACCAATTTATTATATCCTCGCTACCGCTGAGGCTTCGACAAACCTCTCTCGCTTTGATGGAATCCGCTACGGCAAACGGTCTGAAAAAGCCCGCACTCTTGATGAAATCTACGACCTCTCTCGCGAAGAAGGGTTTGGTGCTGAAGTGAAGCAACGGATCCTTTTGGGAACCTTTGTCCTTTCATCGGGATATCAAGATGCCTACTATAAAAAAGCACAAAAGATACGAACCCTGATCATTGAAGAATATAAGAAGGCCTACGAAAACTGTGATCTCATCGTGATGCCTACCACGCCAACACCAGCTTTTGAAATCGGCGGTATTCAAGATCCTCTTGAAATGTATCTCCAAGACCTCTACACAGTGAGTGCAAATTTAGCAGGACTTCCTGCTATCAGTGTCCCTACAGGAAAAGATGAAAACAATCTCCCCCACGCTCTTCAGTTTTTAGGCCCACAAATGGGCGATGGAAAAGTTCTTCATTTTGCTCACCAATTTGAAAAAGCTCTTAATCTAACCGGATTTATCCCTCCCCTATTTGATAAGGAGGTTCACTTATGAGCCACATCTCTTATGAAGAGTGGGAACTAGTCATTGGACTTGAGGTTCATGCTCAATTAAATACCCGATCGAAAATTTTTGCCCGCTCGCCCAACCATTTCGGTGATGAGCCCAATACAAATATCGAGATCAATGATACCGGACAACCAGGAGCCCTCCCTGTCCTCAATAAAGAAGCGGTTGACCTCGCTATCCGTTTTGGGTGCGCTATCAATGGCAAAGTAGCAGAATTTAGCAGGTTTGATCGAAAGTCCTACTTTTATCCCGACTCTCCTCGCAACTTCCAAATCACCCAGTTTGATATGCCCATTGTCATCGGAGGAGAAGTTGTTGCCGATGTAGAGGGAAAAACAAAAACCTTTCAAATTCACCATGCCCACCTCGAAGATGATGCAGGAATGCTCAAACACTTCTCTGACTTTGCTGGTGTGGATTACAACCGCGCAGGTGTTCCCCTTCTTGAAATTGTCACAGAACCTTGCATGTCATCCCCTAAAGAAGCAACCGCCGTTGCAACCACCCTTAAAGCAATCCTCGAATACATCGATGTCTCCGACTGTAATATGGAAGAAGGATCGATGCGGATCGATACCAATATTTCTGTCCGCCCAAAAGGAGATAAAACTCTCCGCAACAAAGTTGAGATCAAAAATCTTAATTCCTTCAGCAACATGGAAATGGGAATTGAGGCAGAGGTCCGCCGCCAAATCCGTGCCTATACCGAGCACCCCAATGAAGATCCCAATATTGTCGTTCCCAGTAGTACCGTCCGCCTCGATCTCGAGAAAAAAGAAACCGTCCTCATGCGTTCTAAAGAAGAAGCAAAAGACTACCGCTATTTTCCTGAACCTGACCTTCCTCCTATTGTCCTAACCAAAGACTACATCGAAAAAATCCGAAAAGATCTCCCTGAACTCCCTCATCAGCGTTTCGAGCGCTACACAAAAGAGTTCAAACTCTCAGATTACAACGCCTCGATCCTCGTTTGTGATAAGTACCTTTCCAACTACTACGAAGTTGCCCTTAAATCATGCAAAAATGCCAGCGCGCTATGCAACTGGATCACCGTCGAGTTTGTTGGCCGCTTTAAAGACTCTGACACCCCTCTTTACAAATCTAGAATCCTCCCCGAGCACATCGCAGCTCTCGTTACCTTTATCGATACCAAAAAAATTACAGGTCGGATCGCCAAAGAAGTTGCCGATATCATGGTCCAAATACCAGGAAAAGATCCCGAAGTCATTATTAAGGAAAACCCCAACTTTCAAGCAATACACGATACATCAGCGATAGAACCTTTCATCGATGAGGTTCTCTCCGCAAATGCCCAATCTGTCGAAGACTTCCGCAGTGGGAAGGATAAAGCCTTCAACTTCCTCGTCGGGCAGGTGATGAAGCTCTCTAAGGGAAAAGCCTCTCCAGATGTTGTTAAAGAGCTCCTCATTAAAAAATTAAATTAGCCTTTCAAAAAAGAGTTTTCTTTATATAATCTTTGAAAAATTAATTCAGGATATCAAATGAGTGCGATTGAAGAAGTGAGTTCTGGGGAAGCATATGTTCCGGAAAAATTCAGAGAAGAGGAAGCACGAGGAGAAATTGTGACCGAGCACCCCGGCTACCTTCTTGCTC
>CBEWFH010000153.1:0-3541 GCA_965555895.1 uncultured Simkaniaceae bacterium | reverse complement strand
TTGCAGCTTCACAAATTGAAAAGTGGGATCACAGAGCCCTAAAAGGGATCACTCTCAAACAAGTCTTATGGGGAAAATTTGTGAGGATATAAAAATCTCTCCCTTTTAAAGGAGAGGGGGATCGAAAAATCCATGCTCGTCTCAAAAGAGAGGGTATAACAGTTGGAAGAAACAGAGTTCTCAAAGTGATGAGAAAAACCAACTATTATCTCCTTATCGCAAAGCATATAGGTCCCCAAATCCTCATGATGGAAGGATTACCACAGAGATCCCTGATGTCATGGGGGGATCCGATGGGACAAAAGTCCGAACTGTTGATGATGGATTGATATGGATATTCGGTGTCGCTGACCATTGGAATACAGAATGTTTGGGGTGGAATGTATGTAAGGTTGGAGATCGATTTGCTAATTTTGAGCCCATATCTCAAGCAGTCAAAACGATCTATGGATGTTTAAATTTCATCTGTTTGTTGCACTTCATTGTTGAAAGGGCGGAAAAAAGAATCAAAATAGAAATAAATATTTTTTTCATAATGTCATGGCTTTGGTAAGAGGTCAAAGTTTAGCATGGTGGTGAATTGATCGAAAAAAATGAGGGAGGCGATGAGGAGAATAAAGATGAGGAGGGGGCGTCCACCGGGAACCCGGTCGGGAAGGAGGTTATGTTTGTGATAGCGACCGATCCAAGTCATAAGAGCTGGGAAAATTCCAAAGAGAACAACGGCGCAGATTCCGCCTGCAAAGTTTAGGGCCTGAAAGAAAAGATCGGGGAAGAGGATGGAAAAGATAAGGGGGGGAATAAGGGCAAGAAGGCACATCCCGATATTTTCTCGTTCTTTATATTTGATTTTAAAGCCATCGCTAAGGAAGTTAGTGAGGCTGAGGGCTTGAGCGAGGAAGGAGGTAAGGATCGCAAAGAAGGCAAGGCTTTGTGCAGAATATCCAATGAGACTCGACCCAAGATAAGTGCGAAGGGCTTGAGCTCCATCAACATCGATTTTGTAACTATGGAGGATATCTCCATAGGGGAGAACGCCAAGTGTAACGATTTCCCAAATGATATAAATAGCAACGGTTAGTAAGGAACCGGCATAGATCGATTTTCTCACCCGCTTTCGGTCCCCTGCCATATATTTCATGAGGACTGGGACCATATTATGAAAACCAAAGGAGATGATGAGGATGGGAAAGGTGAAGAGAGCATATTTCGGTTGCCAGTGGAGGAGAAGTCGAGGAACAATATATTGGACTCCTAAGACAACCAGGAGGATAAAGGAGAGGATTTTTCCATACATAAGGTAACGGTTGAGGTGATCAACAGTCTTGGCTCCTAGATAAACCACCCACCCAAAAACAATCACAAAAAAGAGGGAGCCGGCCCAATTAGGAAGGGGGAGATGAAAAGTATTATTAATAAATAAACTGACGTGGTTGCCGCTAGCAGACATATATGCAATGAGGAGGGCATAAAAGAGGAAAAGATAGAGGAACCAGCAGAGGACTTTACCAATAGGGCCAAGGGTATGTTCAACCATGGAAATGAGATTCACCGGTTTTTTAAACCACCCCATAATCTCAACCATCAGTATCGCTGTCGTAAGCATAAAGAGCCAGGCGATAAAAAACATGATTGAAGAGAAAAAAAAACCTGGAATCCCTGTCAGAATCGGGAGCCCAAGCATTCCTGCACCGATACAACTTCCGGTGATAAGAAGAGTCCCCCCAAAGACGCTCCCAGCTTTTTTTGTCATTGCTTCATTTTTTCTACGGTTCGAATTTCTTGTCCTAGTCTACCAAGCTCATATCCCTCATAGTCAACAAACTTAAAGAAGCGCTCATACTCAGGAAATGTATGGCAAACTTGCTTTGCCATTTCTTGCGCTACATAGCGATACATGGGATGTCCAGCAGGAGAAGAACGGAGCTCACACATCCATTGGAGAGAGCGGAGGTTAATATGGAAGTACCAATGGATATTATAAGCCATGGGAACAACATATTGCGCCTCTTCAGGTAGTTCTCCTGAGATTTCATCATAGGCCGTTTTAGCTCTATCCATAGCTTCTCGATAATCTTTTTCCATCTCAGTATCGATAATCTCTTTAGGAATATAGTAACCGAGATCACAGGAGAGGAGTTGTCTTTCTTGTGTGAGGGTTCGGTGTCTCTGCAGATCGCGGTAAATCCCATAATCAGCGACGATTTCAAAGGTAAACTCTGCATGCTCAAGGGCTCTTGGTGACTTATGACGACGATTTTGTCTAAAGGCAGATGCCCCTTCTAAAATACGGGAAAGCTCATCTTTCGAAAGTTTGCGGCACATCTCTTGAAGTTCCATCAAACCACAGTTCGATTGATTGAAGAGGAGGGCTGCCGCGACTTTCATTGGACTTTCGGGATCAGAATTAACGAGGCGGACCATCGGTTGACTAAGAGGTTGAATGGATGAAGTATATTGATCACTCATTAAGCGGAGTTCTTCGTTCATTTTCTCTCGGAATTCAGCATATGTATTTTGATGCTTATGAGATACTTCAGCACGGCGGACAAAAGAAGGAATCACTTTAGAAAGTTCTTGATGTGAGGTCCGGGCAATTTCTTGAAGCTCAGATAAGTTATGACAGTTGAGTTTTTGAACAAGGGTTTCAAAGAAACGCCCATTCCCATAAACCCCCATATTCGTAAGAGCACTTGCAGGAAGAAGTCCTCTCAGACAATCTAAAACTTTTGCGCGAAGAGCTGCAGTATAAGCCACTTTGGAAATATCGTGTTCCTTAGGGAAATCTTTTTCCATTTGCTCGATAAGGGGGAGAATCAGCTTCCCATAAACTTCAAAAAGGTGGTTGCACATATCAACATAATGGTCACGATAGGCAGAAGTCATTAAAATGGGTTCTCTATAAAAGAGATATTCCCCTTCATATTTTTGGTCAAAATAGATATATCGGGTCGATTTTTCAAGGGGAGAGCCCCCAATTCGAGAATCTTCAATCACTTTAGCAGCAATCATGGAAACATTTTCAATAGCAAGATGTGCTCCTCCGAGCTCACCAATCGAGTCATCGCCGTAACCATCGAGGATTCGGTCATAAAAATTCTGCGCTTTTTTAATGGCAACGCTTTGATCTTCGAGTTCATTATCACTTTCTTCTTCTTTTTGCCCAGAAATAGAAGAAAAGGCTGTCTCCTCATTTAAAATAAACTCTCTTAAAAGGAGTGATCGAAGCCCTAAGCTTGATCTTGAATAGCGGGAAAAAAGAGCCCCTTTAATAACCTCTGGAAGGTTACGAAGGCAAAAGATATGACTTGATGTACTCGTAACATAACGCTTAATAATATTAAGTTGCAATTCAGAAAATTCTTCGTAGTCATTTAACATGCGTCAGCTCCCTTTTTTTCAGCTCGCAAAATAAAAGAGTCTAACTTTTTCTCTCTTTTTTGGTAACCTTTCTTTACAAAGGAAATAGGGCACAGGAAACTAAACCAAATTTTTGAATCTATTGAGTAAGAGGAATAACCTACCTGCTGTGAAGCTAACG
>CBEWFH010000152.1:0-3591 GCA_965555895.1 uncultured Simkaniaceae bacterium | reverse complement strand
GTGCTCTTTCAGATCCCGAAATATTCGATTCGTTTCAAAAGTTAGGATTATCAACTTTTAGGTAAACACTTTCAAATAAAGTATAAAATTGGAAGAGGGGAAATAGGTAGCACTATGGGGTAATGCATTTATTTTACTCGTGAATAAGGGTGGAGAATTGCTCGTTTGCGAAGGGGAGGAGCTCGGGGTAGTTTTCTTCGAGCCAGGGGAGGAGTTTTCTTTTAATTCGTTTCATTTCATGGGAATGAAAATAGTTCAGATCTTTTTTTAGATCGTGGTGGAAACCGCCGATGTCGATTTCGATGGCCCGATCGTTAATAAAGCCAAAGTTGCGGACAAGATGGGGATCTTTATCGCTATATCCTTTTTGAGCTCTTTTGAGAGTGAAAGCAAGGAGGGAAGCGAGAGCTTTTTCAGCTTCATCTGTTTTTCCTTTTTTTTTTAGTAAGAGGAGATATTTATCGGTGGGGATCGCTTTTCTTTGGAGGACAAATTCAACATCTCCAAGGGCAATTTTGTGTTTAAAACCTATCCGGTCTTTAAGGATAAGATGATGGTCAAGGGGTGTTTTATTGAGGTGGACGTAGATAACCCCTGTGTCATTTTTAAATTCTCTATAGGAGGTGATGCAACTTCCAAAGGTGGAATTGACAGTTTCTGTTTTTTTCTCTTTCCACCTATCCCGCTTGACACTTAATGTTGGGGGGAGGGGGAGAACTTCAAGAAGGGGGTTGAGACGCCACCGTTTGTGTTTGAAAAACTTGATCACATATTTTTTGTCTGCGCTTAAAAAGATGAAGCTTTGAGAACCACTTTCTAGGTAGGTATAGGTTTGATTTAAGGCTTGTTTGAATTCTTCTACATCGTCATCGGAGATGGCAACATCCCAACTGGGATTATGGGAAAGGTTGGAGGTGATATTGGGATACCCAAAGCCGTCGGTCAAGAAATGGGAGAGGCGTTCAACTCCAACAAAGAAGGCTAAAACAAGTAAGACTATCCCAATTTTAATGTAGAGTGATTTCATCGAGCTCCTTTCTAAAAGAGTTTAATAGATCGGGGTGATTTTCAGAGATCCACTCCTCAAAATCGCGAGTAATTCGGATCATCTCTGGGGCGTATGTTGTGGGTTCTTTTTCCACCTCTGAAGGGCTAAGGCGGCCAAAGTCGATTTGAAAAGGGGTCTCTTTAATAAAGCCAAAGTTAGTACTAAAATCGGGGTCTTTATCAAAGATTCCCAAATGGCACCGGTGGACTGCTAGCTGGAGGAGGTTTCGGATTCCAAGACGTGCTTTATGGATTTCTCCACGCTCCACCCACTGAGTGATTGAATTGTATGCAAGGGTTCCCCGTTTTTGGAGGATAAATTCTATTTTATCGAGATCAAGAGTATGGTGTCTCCCAATTTTATCGGTGATGGTGAGTTTTTGATGGAGGTGGTCAGTTTTGTCTAAGTGGATATAGTGAAGTCCTGTCTCTTCTTTTAACTGGTCGTAGGCAAGGGAGTAACTATTAAAAGTTTTTTCAAGGGTTTTCCGTTTTTTGCACCTTTTTTTCCCCAGTTTTCCTTTTGATGGGAGGAAATCAAGCCAGAGTGGGGTGCGCATATGTTGAAATTTAAAGAGTTTGAGGATGGTCTTTCCATCGTCTGAGACAAAAACATAAGACTGGCTGCCAGAGTCAAGGTAGCGATAGGTTTGATTTAGGAGCTTGGGATCAGGGGTATCAGTCCGATGCCACTTAGCGTTGTCTCCAGTGGGGGCATAGACGTTGACAAGGGCAAAACCATCGGTTGCCCGGTGGCAGAGGCGCTCGACCCAAAAAAAAAGGATGGCAAAAAGAAAAATTTTAACTAATCGTTTCATTGCATTATACGTGAATTAAACAAGCATTATAGTGGAATGACGATTTCTGAAAAGAAAAGAAAGCAATTGATCTTAGTAGCGATGATCAGCTCGACATCGATGATCTTCCTTAATGCAACGATATTCCCAGTGGCCCTTCCCACGATTCAACAAGAGCTCCATGTTTCCCTTAGTGTCCTCCAGTGGATTATCAATGCCTATCTTTTATCAACGGCAGTTTTTGTGATTGCTGGGGGAAAAATTGCTGATCTTATTGGGGCTAGGAAGGTTTTTTGCATTGGCGTAGCCATTTATTCCTTAGCCTCTGTAATGGGGGCCTTAGCTGAAACGGGGTGGTGGCTTGTGATGAGTCGAGCCATACAAGGGGCTGGGGGAGCAATGATATCGCCAGCTGGGATGACTCTTTTGATCCACGCCTTTCCTGAAAACAAAAGGGGAAAGGCGATTGGAATTGTTGTTGCAGTTGGAGCTCTTTTTTTATCACTTGGTCCCTTTATTGGGGGAGTTTTAACACAATATCTTTCGTGGCGATGGGCGTTTTTAATCAACCCTCCGATTGCAATCTTTGGGATTGTTATGATTTTAAGGGCGGTTCCAAAATCGAAAACTCAAAATGAGCGTTTTGATTTTTTAGGTTTTATAACGATGGCCCTTGCAATTTCCTCTTTGACGATAGGTCTGATGGAGGGGAAGAAATGGGGTTGGGACTCATGGCAAACAATCTTTTTTTTCCTCCTTTCGATTACCTTATTTCTAGCAGCGCGAGGACTCGAGAGATTTGAGCGCCATCCATTCTTTAACTTTAGCCTTTTAAAAAATCGCTTTTTTTTTTGGAGGTTGCCTCCTTACGGTCTGCTCCCAATTTCTCTTAATGATCACCGTTTTTTGGCCCCTCTTTTTTCAGAAGGTTTTCCTAGATTCTCCAATGGTTGCGGGACTCATTACAGCGATTGGAACAATCCCTTTGATGCTCTTTGCCCCTATTAGCGGAAGTTTAGCAGATCGAAGGGGGCCGAGACTTCCTCTGATAATTGGATTTTCCCTACTCTTTTTTTGTTTTATATGGTTCGCCTATTTTTTATCTTATCAAAGAGTGGCTCTCCTATTTCCAGCTCTTTTTGCGTTTGGTGCAGGAATTTCTTTTGTGTTGACCCCAGCTAGTGCAGCGACTCTCAGCGCTGTTGATAAATCTAAAACGGGGGTGGCAACGGGGATGTACAATACTCTCCGATTTACAGGTGCAACAATTGGTGTGGCAATACTCGGAGCCACTCAAGTCAACGTCCAAGATGCCCTTTTCACGCAAAAGCTCCTAAAGGGGCCAGGAACAGAAAAGCTGAACCCTAATCTTTATGAGGGACTTCTTAATAACCTTCCAGCCGCTGCTGAGGCATCCAAAAGTTTAAAACCTGAAACTCTTAGCTATATTCATAAAGCTCTTATCGATACCTCCACAACTGCCTTTGCCGTGACCAATTTGGTGACGGCTGCAGTTGCTCTTCTTGGACTGATCATTACCTTAGTTGTTTTTAAACGGAAGCGGATGACTTGATAAATAATGGGACTGTTGAGAAAGTCCTTCAATATTTACTCACTTTTTATGTACGCCCTTTCAACAATGAAGTGCAACAAACAGATGAAATTTAAACTTGTCTGAAGATGGTAAAAAATTCCTGTGGTAATCGTAAGAAAACCAAGGAGGAAGGATGTCAAATGGATACCATCA
>CBEWFH010000151.1:0-3681 GCA_965555895.1 uncultured Simkaniaceae bacterium | reverse complement strand
GCCAGCTTAGTAGAGGGGTGGCTAATGTCGCACTTCAGAGTTGAATCGGCGCTCTGTTTAGATGATGGTATCCATTTGACATCCTTCCTCCTTGGTTTTCTTACGATTACCACAGGAGTTTTTTACCATCTTCAGACAAGTTTAAATTTCATCTATTTGTTGCACTTCATTGTTGAAAGGGCGCTTCCGGAAAACTCCACAAGATCAAATTAAAAATGATCAAAGAATCTTGGCTAGATGGATCCCTAATCAACCTAAAGTGGGAGAAGTCCTTAACGTCGCAAATAATGTCCAACTCATTGCTCTTATATATTTTGGAAATGATAAACTTCTCTCAATGATTCATCTTATCGGTGTTGTTGGAACACTTTACGAGTCTTCCAAAGAAAAAAGATGGCTAGCATTAACCCTTATCTTTTGCTCAATGGAAAGCGACTACAACCAATCGTTTCGTTCTTTACCTCCTTTCCCCCATATAGTGGAAATAATCCAAATGAGGAATGGTTCATTTGCTTTGAGAAAAATCCAGATACCACTTATTGCGATAGCAACCATCATTACCATGTTGCATGCTTAATTGAAGCTTTTGCAGAAAAAATTAAACAGCTAAGCAATATCTTAAGGAAAGAAGATCGAAGAAACGTTTATAACAATACTAAGGTAGAGCTTCGAATACAATCTAATGAAAAACCAAGCTGCCCAACATGTGCTAGTTTTACTCAAAAATCCAAAATTCTCTTTAATCTAGGGGAAAACACGGAAATTTTGCAATAAGATCCCAGGTAAGGATTCTCTTCTCTTTTTTCCCGTCATCGGGGAAAAAGGCACTCTCGATCGGAACTTTTGCCTCGCGGTAGGCTGTATTAATAATGGTAGTGAGGCGGATGCCGCCATCATGGAGGTTGCGAACCTTATAGAAAGGGTCAAGGAAGGGAACTAGGTCTGGGAACTTAAAGGCTAGAGCGATTTGAGCGTTTAAGAAAATTTGCTGAAAGCTTTCGCCGTAGAGGGTAAAGTATCCTTTGTCTACCTCTTCGAAAGGAGGGAGAAGATCAAGGGTCCAGATCGGGTCATAGTGTCCCCCTTTAAGGCTTTCATAGAGATGGAAGTTGGAAAAATAGAGAGGGAGGGGACGAAAGGTTTTTTTTGCTACTTTTTTGAGGGTAGCGCTTCTTCCAAGGGTGATGTGTTTTATTTGTTTTTTTTCTTCGATCTCATATCCATTTTTGATGAAAAAATCGGTGACCTCATCTTGATAATGGGCGACTGGATCACTCCCAAAGGGCTCAACATGCCAGGTGATCACATCGGGATGTCTTTTAGGAAGGCATAGGGAAGCATCGGAGATTCCAAGAGGGCCTACTTGAAATGAGGGGTTGGGCATTTTGGGGATGAGGCCCCGGATTTTTTTATAAGAGGTATCTCCTAAATAAAGGAGAGTCATATAGCGATGTTTTGCTTTGAGTGTCTTAGCTTCAGGAAGGGAATCTGGCCACGGGGCATGGACTTCAAAACCAAAGAATAGGCGCTTTTCATCAGGACTTTGCATCAGGACTTACTTTATTTAGGGTTTTTTTGGAAAGGGCGTAGAAAATACCAAGGAAAAATCCATATAGAACGTGGCTAAATAGAGAGTTTAAAAGGGCTAACATAGTCATGTTGCTCCAACCAAGCGATGACTTTGCAACGAAAAAAAAGGTATCAGGTAAAAAGGGGTTAATACCCACCAGACGATTCCAAAAACCATCCCAAGTCCCATTCCACTCCAGATTCCTTTGATGAGACGTTTGAAGATCAGAGAAAAAATAATCCCCAAAACAATAGATGTGACAAAGTGAAAAACCCCTACTATAAAACCCCCTGAAACGCCATAGGCTTCTCCTACGATAGTGAAGACTTTGGTCTGATCTAAAACAATCATATAAAGCATTGCCGGAACTACAGGATAAGTAACCCAGAGGAACATAAAAATGATCGCTACTAAAAGTCCACAAAGAGCCCCCAAAAGTACGTTTAACCAGTTATAACCACGTTTTGTCATGTCTAATATATACCTAATAAGATAGCTCCCCGTCAATTTTTTCTTTACCACCCTCACATTTCATGTTAATGAAAGGGAGTATGAAGAAGCATATTCAAATTCGTCGTTGGATCATTTGGGGACTCGCCTGCGCCTTTTATTTTTATGAGTATTTTATCCGTATTGCTCCGAGTGTGATGGTTGAAGACCTTTTCCACTCTTTTAATATTGGAGCAGGTGTCTTTGGAATTATTTCTGCTGCTTATCTCTACGCCTATGCACCGATGCAACTCCCTGTTGGGGTTCTTATGGATCGATATGGAGCGCGGAAACTTTTGACAATTGCTACCCTAGTATGTGGCCTTGCGGCCCTCCTTTTTGGAGTTGCCCCTGCGGTTTAGATTACGATTGTTGCTCGGGTATTTATGGGTGCAGGATCAGCTTTTGCATTTATAGGGATGATCTACATTACCTCCCACTAGTTCCAGGCAAAATACTTAGCCCTTCTAGTTGGGATTGGGAATTCGGTAGGGATGGTTGGCGCTGTCGTTGGAGTGGGACCACTGTTTCAAAAGGTAGTTTCAACTAAATTCGGGGCATCCTCCGATCATTGGCCATATCTCCGATAAAACTTGTAATAGAAAAACGATGCTCTATTTCTCTACCTTACTCAGTACCTTTTTCTTCATCCTCATCGTCTATACTCCCATTACCGCACCAATTTTGATTTTCTCTCTGATGTTCCTTTTAGGATGCTCTCTCTCTCTCCGCACAGCTCCTCTGTTATAGCTTATCGATAGAGCTCAATACTCAAGAAACAAAAGGGGCAACCTTAGTGATGACCAATTTCCTTGTCTTTGTCGCAGGATCTTTGATTGCAACACTCATTGGCTTTATTCTCGATGGACATTGGGTTGGAAAGCTGGATCATGGTATTCGGGTCTATACACTTGAAACCTATCAAATTGCCCTTGCAGCCTTTCCAATTACGATGCTCTTCGCCTTTATATTTACATTTTTTATAAAAGAAAAGAAAAAGTCATGGTGCGCAAACCGTTAAAAAATTTCCCCTTATCTAATAGGAATTGCCCACTGGGGAATTCCCCTTTGTGTGGTGGGCTCTGTGATTTCCTCCCTCTTTGTTGATATCAAGAACCCTGCAAGCAGTCTTCCTATTGTTACCCACGTAAGAATTGGGTATGGTGTGACTTTTTTCCTTATATTTTAGTGGCTATTTCTATCTCTTAAAAAATACCGCGAAGTAAAAGCCCGTGTCTTTCCCTATCATTTTGAAGGACGAAAGTGCATGATGTCTGATTTTCGCCTCCTATATAAGAGGGAGACTCCCTCCAACAGGAGCGCGAAGTGGTCTCTCTGGTCTTGTTGAAGGATTTGGCATTCTCCTCATCACCCTTATGGCCCTCACCGGCCTAATCTTTCACTTTGCAGCAGTCTATGATGTTGCAAAAAACACTCCCATGCTTTTTATCCGCGCTGTCCACAATTTTTCCTCCTTCTTTGTCTGGGCCTTTGTCATTGGACACGGTGGAATGGCACTCCTACATCGGATCATCGATAAAGAGTAATGACAGAAATCGACTATACTCCCCAGGGCACAGGAAACTAAAACAAATTTTTTAAAACCTTCTCTCTATAGACTG
>CBEWFH010000150.1:0-3694 GCA_965555895.1 uncultured Simkaniaceae bacterium | reverse complement strand
ATATTCGATTCGTTTCAAAAGTTAGGATTATCAACCTTTAGGTAAACACTCTCAAGAACAGCTGTTGGACGTGTTGCTGAGATCGCTGCTTACATGAACTTTTACAAAACAGATAACTTTTATCGGGCTACTTTTATCGGGCTATCGACTGGGCGACCCGTTCAAATAGCGCATTACTTTTATAGATAAAAAATCTCTTTCTTTCAAGGGTCCTAGAGGGAGTAACTAAAGCTCTTCGTTTCTCAGTGCCAGCACTGCCATCTTTGCCGCATGAATCCCTTTTAAAAAACCCTCTTCGTAACGGAAGAAAGGGTGGTTTTCAAGTTCGGGGTAATCGTTGGGTTGCAAAATATCATCTGATGTAACATTAGGGATAATTGTCGCAGCATATTCTAAGAGTTTCTTTTCCTGCTGCTCAAGGAGTTCATCAAAGAGGGGTGCAAGCGACTGTTTCATTTTTTCTCCTTTGTTTCTTGAAAAACTCACGCATTAGGGTGGCTGATTTCTCTTCTAGAAGGCCCCCGTTAATTTGGAGGGTATGAGTGGGATGCTGAGTTTCAAATACATTGAGGAGGCTCCCATGGGCTCCCTGGCGGAGATCTGGGGCACCCCAGACTATCCTATCGACTCTGGCGAGGAGGAGCGCCCCAGCGCACATGAGGCAAGGCTCAAGGGTTGTGTAGAGGGTCGCTTTTAGAAGACGCCAATCACCAAGCTTTTGAGCCCCAGATCGGATTGCTAGAATCTCAGCATGGGCCGAAGGGTCTTTGAACCCCTCCATCTGATTATGTGCCCGAGCTATGATCTCCCCATCTAGGGTAAGAATAGCCCCGACAGGGACCTCTTCTTGGTCAAAAGCATGGCGAGCCTCTTTTAGAGCCTCTTCCATCATCTGAATATTGTGATCGTTAAAAATATTTTTATTCATAAGAATACAATAATAAACCGAATCTCATTGATTGAGAAGACAAATAATTATTTGATACCTCCAACCCCTTGAACTATATCCTTATCCTTGATACAATCAGGCCTGTCATATGAAGAATATATCTAAATCAATGTCTAACAATAATGTCTAAAGGAGTAGAAATAAATGTCTTTAGATAAAGGTACTAAAGAAGAGATTACTAAGAAGTTTCAGCTACACGAGAAAGATACCGGGTCAGCTGACGTTCAAATAGCCATTCTAACTGAAAGAATCACAGAACTTACTGACCATCTGAAGCTTGCACCAAAAGACCATGCCTCTAGGCTGGCCCTTTTGAAGCTCGTCGGGCAAAGACGAAAGCTTCTTGATTACTTGAACTCTACGGATACTAAGCGTTATCAGACTCTGATTACACGCCTAAAACTCCGTAAGTAAAGGTAGTTTAAAGTTATTTCTTTAAATTCCAGGGGCTAGTTCCCTGGCTTTTTTTTTCAAATTTTCCCTTCTTGCATCTTTTCTCCTAGGCTGATAAACTCTCCCATTACCCTCAATATTTAGGAGTCACATGGAACAAAAACAACTTGAAACTAAATCGGTCACCGTCTCTATCGGCGGAAGAAAAATCACCTTTGAATCAGGTAAAGTCGCCCGTCAAGCCGGAGGATCTGTCATGGTCCGAGCTGGAGATACAATGCTCCTTTCAACAGCTTGTATGGGAGCTCCTCTAGAGGAAGTAGATTTCCTCCCCCTCCGTGTTGACTACCAAGAAAAATTTTCATCAGTCGGCAAAACCCTAGGTGGTTTTATCAAACGTGAAGGACGCCCAACCGAAAAAGAGATCCTCACCTGTAGACTCACTGACCGTCCGATCCGCCCAATGTTTGAAAATGGATATTATAATGATACACAAGTGATAACAACTGTTCTCTCTTATGATGGGGTTCATCTAACAGAGCCACTAGCGATTTGTGCAGCTTCTGCAGCCCTTGTGATTTCAGAGATTCCATTCATTAAACCAATCGGTGCTGTCCGCGTTGGTATGATCGAAGGAAACTTCGTCGTTAACCCTACACTTGAAGAGATGAAAAGCTCAGTTCTCGACCTTATTTTAGCAGGAACTGAAGATGCTATTCTAATGATCGAAGGGTACTGCGACTTCCTCACTGAAGATCAAATCATGGAATCAATTGAAACAGGACATGAAGCAATTAAAATGATCTGTCAATCCCTTTCAGACTTGCAAAAGCTAGTTGGAAAAGAAAAGAACAGAGACGGTCTCCGCTTCCTTCCTGAAGGACTCCTGGAAGAGGTCGATAACATTATGAAAGCTCCTCTTGCGAGTGCAATTCGAATCATTGAAAAACAAGTCCGCGAAGATACCCTTTCAGCTATCCGCGAAAAAGTAAAAGAGACTCTCCTTCCAGAAGAAAATCCTAAATACAAAGGATTCGAAGTGGGAATGGCAATGAAAAAAATCACCGCCAAACACATGCGGCAAATGATTTTAGATGAAAAAATTCGCTGCGATGGACGGAGACCTTCTGATGTCCGTCAGATTTGGATTGAAATAGGTCTTCTTCCAAGAACACATGGAAGCACCCTCTTCACACGTGGAGAAACTCAGTCGATATCAGTCTGCACACTTGGTAGCGCATCAATGGGACAACGGTATGAAACACTCGATGACCCTGATGGCCTAAGAAACTTCTACCTTCAGTACACCTTCCCTCCTTACTCCGTTGGAGAAGTAGGACGGATGGGTCCTCCAGGAAGACGTGAAGTAGGACATGGTAAGCTTGCAGAAAGATCACTGACTGTAATCGTCCCCTCTAAAGACGACTTCCCCTACACAATCCGTCTAGAAGCAAACATTACAGAATCGAATGGATCATCATCTATGGCATCGGTTTGTGGTGGTTGCCTCTCCATGATGGAAGCGGGCGTTCCGATCAAGCGCCCAATTGCTGGTATTGCAATGGGGCTCATCCTTGAAAAAGAAAACTACGCGATCCTTTCAGACATCCTTGGAATGGAAGATGCCCTTGGTGACATGGACTTTAAAATCGCCGGAGATGAAAAAGGGATCACCGCCTTCCAACTCGATATTAAAGTTGAAGGAATCAATCCGCAGATCATGAAAGTGGCCTTGGCTCAAGCAAAAGAAGGACGGACTCATATCCTCCAGAAAATGTTAGAAGCTTGCCCTAAATCGAAAGATAATCTTTCTCAGTATGCTCCTCGCATCGAGACGATCAAGGTCAAGCCAAGCCAAATCGGTACCATCATCGGTCCCGGAGGAAAGCAGATCAGAGCGATTGTTGAAAAGACAGGGGTCGATATCAATATCGATGATGATGGCTATGTAAGCATTGCCTCTACCTCAGCAGAAGGAATGGAACGAGCCTGCCAAATCGTACGCGATCTTACTGCAGAAGCTGAGATTGGGGAGACCTACCAAGGGAAAGTTGTGACGATTAAAGACTTTGGTCTCTTCGTCGCCTTCCTCAATGTACAAGGACTTGTCCACGTCTCAGAGATCGCCCACGAGAGAGTCGAAAATATCTACGACTACTATAAGGAAGGAGACTCGATCGAAGTCAAAGTCCTTGAGATTGACCGAAACGGAAAAGTACGTCTCAGCCGGAAGGCCCTCCTAGAAGCCCCCGCCGGAAACTGAGCCAAAAGGCCCCCAATCGGGGGCCTTTTTTTATTTCGCCCTTTCAACCGCGAAGTGCGACAAATAGATAAAAATTGAAACTGGTCAGA
>CBEWFH010000149.1:0-3701 GCA_965555895.1 uncultured Simkaniaceae bacterium | reverse complement strand
TCGGTTGAATTGGAAAACAGGAGGACCTATATCTGCCCCTGTTTTTTGGGCAGCTGTCCGAATGTTTTGATTTGCGTTTGTGAGTTTGTTTCTAAGGAGATATTTTTGAGATTGTCTCAGGTTAAGATTTTTATTATTCATTTGCTTTTGAAGATCGCCAAGAACAGAAGAGGTGCTGTTCATTTGTCCCAGAATCGATTCATTTGTCGGTCCTGTTGTGACAGCAGTTTTTCCTTGAACGGCTAAGTCAAAAGGGGAAGGACCTTCAGTTTTTGTGCTGGGGGCTTGAGGGCCACCACCTTCCTTCATATAAGATTCGAAGGATTGAGAAGGTTTTGCCTGCTCCTGTCCACCAGGTTGTATCGACTTTGTAGGGTCGATATTGCTAGGACCTGAAATATCTTCTGAACTACCGCTTGCCATTATTAACTACTACTTGGGAGGTGCCCCGGTTTTTTTTACAAACTCATCGACGAAATCAAGGGTGGTATTCGCGACTTTTTTTACTTGAGAGTCAGATGTATTTTTAGCTGCTTTTTCTAAAACCTTTTCACCTTCTGATACTTGATCCGGAGTTAGTGAGAGGGCAATGCCTAAAAACGTTTGGGCCATTTCATTGTCTGGCTCTTTAACGATTACTTCTCGGAAGTAACTGATAGCAGTCTTAAGTTCGAGTTTATGAAGGTATAAATATCCAAGCCCAACAGTGGTTAGAGAATTTTCTGGGCGAAGGAGTTCGCATGCTTTAAACATTTTAACAGCAGCATCTTCGTCAGCTTGATTAATGGCGATGAATCCTGCCTCTAAAAAGAGAAAGAAATCTTCATCATATTTAGATAGATCTTCCATGATCTGTATCCTTTTTTTGTTTTCCTTATGCCAAATATAGTGGATTTAAGCAAAGGATTAACTAGTTTTCTGGTTCCGCACCGAGTTATTGATCATCGTATTGACCTGAGAGATCAAGTTTGAGATCGAATCGCCTACTTGGGTCACTTGAGACATCGAGAATTGCAGAAGGAGAAATTTACCAGGCGTTGCAGCAGAAAGTTTACTAGCAACATTTCTAACTTGAGAGACGACCTGAGCTTGCAACTTCGAGTATTTTTTAATCAATGTAGCAAATGTTAATGAAACTGGATGAGCTGTCATTTTTTGTATACCTCTTTAAATGTAATCTATGCACTTTTGATGATTTTCTTCTTTACTATCCCTATGCCAAATATAGCGGATTTAAGCAAAGGACTAACTAGTTTTCTGGTTCCGCACCGAGTTATTGATCATCGTATTGACCTGAGAGATCAAGTTTGAGATCGAATCGCCTACTTGGGTCACTTGAGACATCGAGAATTGCAGAAGGAGAAATTTACCAGGCGTTGCAGCAGAAAGTTTACTAGCAACATTTCTAACTTGAGAAACGACCTGAGCTTGCAACTTCGAGTATTTTTTAATCAGTGTTGCAAATGTTAATGAAACTGGATGAGCTGTCATTTGTATACCTACTTAATTGCGTGCTGTGCGGTTAACAACCCGTTTTAGGGCAGCATAAGCTTGGAGGAGAACCCCCCACTTATCAAAATTCTCTGAGGCTGTCCCTTCACGAAGAGTTGTTTTTAATTGATTTGTTTGTGCTTCTATCTGACCGAGCACTTTTTTCTTTTCTTTATCGTTCTCTTTAAGTTCTTTTTCGAGGTCGAACTCAAACCGCTTAGGTTTTTCTTTACCCTTTTCTAATCCAAACATTGGTCGTGAAAACCTCAAAGTTACATTTTTAGTCTTATGGCTGATTGTAATTAATCTTGTATTTTATGCCATCTTTTTCGAGAAAAATTGAATTATTCTGCATTTGTGTAATTGTCATTCCATCTAAATCTCCACCGACTGAAAGTATTTTCCCATTAATCACCACGTATTGGCTTACATTTCCATACTTCGAACTTCCGGTGACATTATACTTCGAGGAGATATCAACGATATCACTTGTTGGTTTTGACATGACTACAAAGTTCTTGACCATCCGAATACCAGTTGTCTTTTTGAGATCGGATACCATGTCATTGTATTTTGATTCTTGATTCGAAGGGACCCGTCCTGCTAATACAACTTCTCCATTCGAGAATTGAAAAGTGACATTTCCAAATTGGTTTTGGGTTAAAATCCCCTGGATTTGCGCTTCCAATGTATTTTCGACCACAACTTGATTATCAAGTTTATCCAAATAGGGGAAATTAATGTTGATATACTCGGCAAGTTTTGATGAATCCTCGAGGTTTTGAACATAGCCTCTAAGGACGAAGTGGCCGGGTATAATCGAAGTTAAATTCACGCCGCGCCACGAAGTATTTTTCATAAGAAGGGCATTGGTGTTTTCCCAAACTAGTTCATCGATAATTACATTGTCCTCAATCGAATGGATAAATCCAAGCGACTTCAAAAGATAGATCATTTCTTGTTGATCGATTTCAGTCATCACGTGACCTAAGATGAAGAGTTTTCCATTGGCGGGATTAAACGAAAATTCAACTTCTGGAAAACTTTTGAGTGCTTTTGAAACTTCTTGAGTTTCATTTCCCATTGATAACTTGACAGACTCACTTTTAAAGAGGCTGAAAACACTTCCTACACCAAGAATTAATAGGATAGCAAATATCCCAGCTAAAACTAAGTGACGGGTGGGGATCATCATCTTTTTCCAGTTTTTCTTGGTGATTTCTTCGGTTGAATCGACCACTTCTTCTGCATGTGGGGGAGCATATTCCATTCCTGCTGCAGGAGAAATAATTGTTTCGCGTGTCTGTTGCTGATCAATTGCTAAGAAAGATGTTGTCCCTAGGGCAATAAAGTCTTGTGTATGAAGTTCTGTAGGAGCAGCAATTTCTTGTCCATTGATGAGTACCTTATTTAAGCTCCCAAGATCTTCAATTGTTACTGTTCCATCGGTTTTTGCAATAATTTTTGCATGTTGCCTCGAGACACTCAAGTCTTGGAATAAGATATCGCAAGTGTTTGGATCTTTTCCAATGATAAAAGTTGAACCCTCAGGAAGACCCAATTCTGCACCAGCATTCGATCCTGAAATCACCTTGATAATCCATCTAGCATCTGCCATTCCACTAAAGGCCAGAGCTCCTAAATCATCTGATTCTTCATAAATGGTAGGAGATTCGCTTATTTCACTTTCTTCTTTTTTCTGAGCGACTCGTTCAATCGGATCTCTTAAGGTGAAATGAAAGAAAACATTCCCTACTTGAACGGTATCTCCTTCTTGCAATAAAACTGGAGCATCGACGGTTTTTCCATTGACACTAGCAGGATTGACAGCGCTAAGATTTTCGAGAATATAGCCTTCATCGGTTAGACGACAAATCACATGTTTACGAGAAACCATTGGGTCTTCTAGAACTTGATAAGAAACATCAGAATCGCGACCAAGAATCCATTCACTTCCTTCTTCGAAGCGAATCACGAGTCCAGCGAGTGGACCTTCTTCGGCAACTAAATAACCTGCCATTACCTCATACCATCATTCATACCATTTATACCCCGGACTCCTAACTATTAACTATAGATGCCTAGAGCTAAAGAGTCTCATCTTCCGAAAAATACACACATTATAGTTTTATGACTACAACAAAGTTGTCTGGAACCCAGGGCACAGGAAACTAAAACAAATTTTTGAATCTATTGAGTAAGAGGAATAA
>CBEWFH010000148.1:0-3750 GCA_965555895.1 uncultured Simkaniaceae bacterium | reverse complement strand
GCTGCTAAATTTTTTCAGATACTCTCTACAGAGAAGGGGGTATCTGAATAGTTACAAAGATTCTTGCATAGATCATCCGCTCTGATGTATTTATAGAAATATGTCTGCATTTAATGAGTATCCAGCAACAGCGAAGCTTCACAAGCTTGCAGAAAAGCCATTCGATCTCTCTAAAGATGGAAACCTTACCCCTAAGAGGGTGAGTGAGATGTCTTGTGAGTGTCTTGATCTTAAACTCCTTTATGGAACCGAGCGGGTCAATGAAAAAACCCTTGATGTCCTCTTCGAACTTGCCAATGAAGCCAAAGTTCATGAAAAGATGAAGACGATGCAAGCGGGCGTTGTCATTAATAAGATTGAAGGTTACGAGTCTGAAAACCGGATGGTTCTCCACACCGCAATGCGCGATTTTTTTGATCGGCAAAATGAGGGTGAAGAGGCAAAACAAGCTGCAGCTCTTGCATATGCTGAGCTTGAAAAGTTAAAGTCTTTTCTCGATGGGATTGAGAAGGAGGGATTCATCGATATGATCCAAGTTGGAATCGGAGGATCAGAGCTCGGCCCTAAAGCAATTTATCTCGCCTTAGAAGCTTTTAAAAAGGAAGGGCGAAAAGTTCACTTTATTTCTAATGTCGATCCTGATGATGCAGCAAATGTTATTAGTAGTTTAGATCTCAGTAAGACCCTGGTGGTGATCGTCTCTAAATCTGGGACCACCCTTGAAACTCTGACCAATGAAGAACTGATCCGAAAAAAGTTTCTAGATATTGGCCTTTCTCCTAAAAATCACTTTTTAGCTGTCACTGGAAAGGGATCTCCGATGGATGACCCTGATAAGTATCGGAAATCATTTTTCATTTGGGATTATGTTGGGGGGCGCTACTCTGCCACCTCAATGGTAGGTTGTGTGGCCCTTGCCTTTTCTCTTGGAATGGAAAAACTCCTCGATTTCCTCCGCGGCGCCTGCTGCATGGATAAAGTAGCTCTCGAAGAATCTCCCCATAAGAATCTCCCTCTTCTTTCAGCGCTTCTTGGGATCTGGAACCATAATTTTTTAGGTTACCCAACAACAGCAATCATTCCCTATTCACAAGCGATGTCTCGTTTTCCTGCTCATCTTCAACAGTGCGATATGGAATCGAATGGAAAGCAGATTGATAAACATGGAAACCCTGTTGACTTTTGGACAGGGCCGATTATTTGGGGAGAACCCGGAACAAATGGGCAACACTCCTTTTATCAACTCATTCACCAAGGGACAATTGTTGTTCCTGTTGAGTTTATCGGTTTTGCTAAAAACCAATATGGCGAGGATACTACTTTCAAGGGTACAACATCGCAAGAAAAGCTCCTTTCAAACCTCTTTGCTCAGTCGATTGGACTAGCAACAGGGCAAAAATCAGATAATCCTAACAAAGTCTTTCTAGGAAACCGCCCTAACCGCGTTCTCCTCGCCGAAAAGTGTGATCCCTATACCATGGGGGCTATTCTCTCCTATTATGAGAATAAGGTGACCTTCCAGGGCTTTATATGGGATATCAACTCCTTCGATCAAGAAGGGGTTCAGCTCGGCAAGCACCTTGCCAATAAAATCATCGACCAATTTGCGAAGAAGAGCAAAGAGGAAGAGTTCGATGATGATTTCCCTTTAGGCGCTGTCTACATAGACCAGCTCAAAGGGGTAGTGTTGCGAAAATGAACTCTGGATGTAAAGAAATTTATTGAAGACCTCTTTGAGGTTAGAGGGTTAGCAGCCTAAGAGGGTGAAATCCAGAAAAATGGATTATCCTATGCAGAGATGAAGGTTTTTGCAACACTACCCTTCGGCATAGTAGCTTGGCTTTCCATAGGATTATTATAAAAATCCATGGTTTGGGATGTGGGTTGTTTTGGTTGATCACCATCCATAGGATGATCAAAAGCGAAGAATGGGAGTAAAAAAATAAGATAGAACTTTTTCATGAGAACCTCGTGGATTAATTTTTATAAGGTTAACATGACAAGAAGAAAAATGATTTTTTTTTCAATTATGTATTGTAAAGAAAGTGTCCCCGGCGCGATTTGAACACGCGGCCTGTTGCTTAGGAGGCAACCGCTCTATCCACCTGAGCTACGAGGACAAGTGGGAGATCAACTATAACTTAACCTAGGGCTTTTGCTCAACACTTTGGAGAAAATTGTGGCAGGTAATGCAGATATTGGATTGATTGGACTGGCGGTAATGGGACAAAACCTTGTTCTCAATATGAATGACCATGGATATAAGGTTGCTGTCTTTAATCGAACTACAGCAAAAGTTGATGCTTTTTTAGAAGGACCTGCAAAGGGGACCGAGGTGATCGGAACCCACGATTTCAAAGAATTTGTCGGAGCCCTTAAGAGGCCAAGGAAAGTGATGATGATGATCCGCGCCGGCACTTCTGTCGACGATATGATCAATGAAGTGTCCCCCCTTCTTGAAAAGGGAGATATTATTATCGATGGTGGGAATAGTCATTTTCCCGATAGTGAGAGGCGGTTCAAGGAACTAAAAGAAAAAGGAATTCTCTTTATCGGAACGGGAATCTCTGGTGGTGAAGAGGGAGCGCGTTATGGCCCCTCAATTATGCCCGGTGGAAATCCTGATGCTTGGAAAGAAGTTAAGCCGATTTTCCAAGCCATTGCAGCAAAATCTGATGATGGTGAGCCTTGTTGCGATTGGGTCGGAGAAGGTGGCGCTGGTCATTATGTTAAGATGGTCCATAATGGGATCGAGTATGGAGATATGCAAATCATTTGCGAGGCTTACGAGCTTCTCTCTACAAAGTTGGGGATGAAAGCGGATGAGCTTGCCAAAGTATTTACAGAGTGGAATCAAGGAGAGCTTGATAGTTACCTTATTGAAATCACGAGTCAGATCTTTGCCTTTAAAGATGAAGATGGTTCTCCTCTTGTGGAAAAAATTCTCGATGTTGCAGGGCAAAAAGGGACAGGAAAGTGGACAGGAATCAGCGCTCTTGATATGGGGCTTCCTGCCACCCTCATTGGAGAAGCAGTTTTTGCACGTTGTCTCTCTGCACTGAAAGATCAAAGGATGGAAGTGAGTAAACACTTTAAGGGACCCAATAAAGAATTTAGCGGCGATAAAAAGCAAATGATCAATGATATCAAAGATGCACTTTATGCATCGAAAATTATCAGCTATGTCCAAGGGTTTATGCTTATGCACGTAGCAGCAGGGGAATTTAAATGGAATCTCAATTACGGCTCTATTGCCCTGATGTGGCGTGGCGGATGTATTATTCGGAGTAAGTTCCTTGGTGAAATCAAGAAGGCGTTTGATAAGACTAAAGACTTAGAGAGTCTCCTCCTAGACGACTTCTTTAAAGGGGAGATCATCAAGGCAGAAGGAGGGTGGCGGAGAGTTGTTTCTCATGCAGCTGAGTTTGGCATTCCTACACCTTGTTTTAGTACTTCCCTCTCTTTCTTTGATGGATATCGCTCTAGTCGTCTCTCAGCAAATCTTCTGCAGGCGCAGCGAGACTTTTTTGGTGCCCATACTTATGAGAGGATCGACCAGCCCCGCGGGAAGTTTTTCCACACCAACTGGACTGGAACCGGTGGCGATGTAAGCAGCTCCACCTATAATGCTTAAACTCTAAAGTTTAAGATTGTGCCCTTTCAACAATGAAGTGCAACAAACAGATGAAATTTAAGGTTCATCCGCATAACGCATACTTTTGAGCGTGGAGGTGATAAAGCCTGAGCTTA
>CBEWFH010000147.1:0-3770 GCA_965555895.1 uncultured Simkaniaceae bacterium | reverse complement strand
TTTTTCTTCTCTAAGGAGAGATCTTCCTATTGAATGTTGATACCCCTTCATATTTAATAGATCCATCATTGTTGGAAGAAGATCGCACTGGGATGCAAGGGTATCTATCACTTTAGCATCTTTGATTCTTCCATCTGCATAGATCATAAGGGGAACGTGAAAATTATCCTTCTGATTTCCTTTTTGGTATTCATACCCCTGATTATTTTTTCCAAAAAAGAGGCCATGATCTCCAGTGACAAAAAGGAGGAGGTTTTTTGTAAGGTTTTTCTCTTTGAGGTTTGCAATAAAATTCCCAACCTGATGGTCTGCATAGTGAAGGGTCTTCAAGTAGTTTTTATAGTACCCCTCTTCAACCCCTTTAAATTCAGGAGAAACATAACCTGAAGGTGAGATCCAAGGGTGGTGAGAGGTAATGGTTAAAACTGAATAAAATTGAGGGATTTTTTGCTGCTTTTCAAAATGGTCGAGAGTCATTTCAAGTAAATGTTCATCGTCAATTCCCCATGATCCCCCAGTCGCTAAGCTATTGAACTTTATTATCTCTTTTCTATCGTAAACACGATCAGCTCCAACCTTCTTTAAAAAGGGACCAATCCCTCCGACTCCCCAATGAGCCCCAGTAAAAAAGTTTGTCTCGTATCCCAACTCTTTTAAATGATTTGGAAGGCCATAAGTAGGGATATCCTTCGAAAGCATTGTCTTCATTTCAAGAGTGTATGGAAGACCAAATAACGATGTATAAAATGAGCGAAATGTAAGAAGAGAGTTCGAATGAAAGTTAGTAAAAAGATGAGACTCTTTAGTTAGAGCATCTAGATTTTTAGTAGCTCCATACTTCCCTCCTAAACACCCCACATCTTTAGCTCGAAGAGATTCTATGAATAAAAACATCACATGAGGCTTCTCCTCAGAAGTGATCTCAATATCCATCACCTTTTTTCCTTTAAACCCATGGGTATAACGAAAAAGTGGGTAGCTTGGCGATTTTGATGTATACACTTCCTGGAGTGAAATAATTTCCTTTTTAACAAAGGGGAGAAAGTTTTTCTTCTTTTCTTTAAAAGGTTTATAAAAAATAGCTAAAACCTGCTTTTCCCAAAGAATTAGAAGGGAGTCTTTCCCAAGATTTGTATTAAAATATAAAAAAGGAAGTCCCAATATAAGAAACTTAAATGAGAGTGGTGGAACAATAAAAGGGAGGAATGAAAGAAGGAAAAATAGAGGGAAAATCTTAAAAATTTTGAGTGCTTTTGCTGAATCTTTGAAATCACCAATTTGAGGAAGGAGAGGTAAGCAACTTCCATCGAGTCTGAAATGGAGTTTGTTATCAATAAGGCCATCGTAAAGAATAAGGAGTTGAAAAGGGGGAATAAGCCATGGGGAAATAAGTGCGAGTGCGCCGAGCTGTGCTCCCACAAAAAGATCTTGAAATAGCCCTAAGGTAGAGAGATCCTTACGAAAGTAAATACGCGCTATCCAAGGTGGAATAGAAAATCCAATGAGTGCTAAAGGCCAAGTCATGACTCCACCTATAATTTAACAATCTTTAATTATCTAGATAGTACTCTGTTAAAAAGGATTCCATTGCAATTTGCAGTAGAATCTTTTTTAACAAAGTATTAGTGCAGTCAAATGTTGAGAATTTTGATCGAAAGATCGGCAAACTTATCGGAATATTTATCGATGAGGGAAAAGGCCTCAGGGGTTAGGTTGGGTGCCACATCAATATGAAGGGAGTCAATAGGAAGCTTTAAGAGCGCTTCCAGCCCTTGATTTGTTAGGTGAGGAATATCAATAAGGGAAAGTTGGCGGATATCTAGCTCTTTGATTTGGAAAAAGAGTTCATCCGTGAGGTTCTGACACCCATTCAATGTAATGAATCGAAGGGTTGGATGGGGATGAAGGAGTTTCAAGGCCTCTTTGTTGGTAAGATTTTCTGAATCAAACATCTGAATTCTATAAAGGGGTAGAGAATCTATTGTTTTTCGAACAGTTTCCATCGTCATATTTCTATATGAGAGGTCTAGAAAACTTAAATTTGGAAATAGATCGGGAAAACGGCAAAGTCCTTTATCGGTTAATGGAGTTTCTTTGATATCTAATATTTCCAAGTGTTTTATCTTCTTCACAAAATGGTTATCGTTTACAAAATCAAGTCCTTTTAGCTGAAGTTTCATTAAAGTTTGGGGAAGAGTGTCCAAACATTTTTCAGTTAAAAGAAGGGAGCCTGAAATATCTAAGTCATAGATATTCACACATTTTTTTAGAAGTTTCAATAATACCTGATCTGTAAGAGAGTAAGATTCCCTTAAGCTAATAAAGTAGAGATCGGGATTCCAATCGGCAATTTGGGAAAGTAGTTCTTCATCGGCAACGTGGTTTCCCTCCAAGTCCAAAGCAGTCATGGGACTTTGGGACTCAATCATTTGAGAGAGTTTCTCTTGTGACAGTCCACAGGGAGGTTTGTAAGGCTCAGTTCTAAGTGAATAGTCCCCCCCTCCAAAGATAGGGGGAACAGTAAGTTTGTCCTTATAGATAGAGAAAAGCATTTTTCGAAAATTTGAAAGGTGAGGATAGGTCTTTTCATCCTTGTGATGTTCATATTTGATGAAGTCTTTTCCCTGAAGAATAGAGAAATCTCCTTTAAAATTTGCAGGATCATGAACATAAACCTTTGGATTTTGTTCACTTCTGACAAGGGATTTTCCAATCGAATGTTGGTGCCCTTTAATGTTTAATAGATCCATCATTGTTGGAAGAAGGTCACATTGGGATGCAAGAGTACCAATCTTTTTAGGATCCTTGATTCTTCCATCTGCATAGATCATGAGAGGAACATGATAGTTTTCTATTTTGTTCTCTCGGCGGTATTCAAAGGAGGTTTTATCTTCTCCAAAGTAGCACCCATGATCCCCCATAATAAATAACAGGAGATCCTTTGTAAGCTTCTTTTCTTTAAGCTTTTCGATAAAATTCCCAATCGCATGATCTGTATAGTGAAGGGTTTTTAAATAATTCCGGTAATAACCAGCATCTACTTCTTCAAAGCTTGGCGCATCATAGTTCGATGGGGTGATCCAAGGGTGGTGAGAGTTAACGGTTAAAAGAGAGTAAAATTGAGGGGTTTTTTGATGTTTTTCAAAATGGTCTAAGGTCATCTCAAATAGATATTCATCATCTATCCCCATCGATCCTCCGGTGCACGAAGGGTTAAAGCGTTCTAGTTCTTTTTTATCATAAACTCTGTCTGCTTGAATTTGTTTTAAAAAGGGGCCGACTCCTCCTAATCCCCAATGAGCTCCCTTGAAAAAGTTAGTCTCATATCCAAGTTTTTTAAGGTGTTGAGGGAGACCATATGACGGAATGTCTCGGTCGAGTGCAGTCTTCATTTCAAGAGAATAGGGAAGGCCAAATAAGGAGGTATAAATTGAACGAAAAGTAAGAAGTGAGTTTGCAAAGAAGTTTGAATAAAGATAGGACTCACTTGCTAAGCTATCCAGATTCCTCGTTACCCCATATTCCCCTCCTAAACATCCCATATCTTTTGCTCGAAGAGATTCCACAAAAAGAAACATAACATGTGGTTTTTCCCTAGGTGCTATTTCAATATTGAGCTCCTTTTTTCCTCGAAAACCATGGGTATAACGGAAGAGAGGATAAGGGGAATCTTGGTTGGTATAGATCTCCTGAGAGGAGAATATTTCTTTCTTAGCAAATGTAGAGTAGCTATTTTTATTTTTCTTAAAACGCTTAGATAGAAAGGTTAA
>CBEWFH010000146.1:0-3790 GCA_965555895.1 uncultured Simkaniaceae bacterium | reverse complement strand
AAGCCCAGTAAATTTTGAAGAAAAATATGAGAATAGTCTATGTTAGGAGTGTCTATAAAAACGGGGGAAGATCACTGCTGTAAGAAACATGGAAGCAGCGCCAATCGCAAGCTTTGATAACATGTGGTTCATAGTCTGAGACTCCCAATAATAATGTTATAATAGTCCTTTTTTATTTCTATAAGGGAGTAGCAAACTTAATGCAATAAAAATTAATTAAAAGACAATTGCCTTAGTTTTCCAGACCAACCAAGTTTGTGGCGGAGAGTTGAGAAATAATCAATTCTTTTTAGATTGACGAGTTTGAAAGTATGGGAGCTTTTTTTGAGGATGACGTGATCGCCAGTAGACATTTCGAAGTGTTGAAGTCCATCTGTGACGAACTCGATTGGTTGATTGTGACTCACATATTCTATTCGAATTTCACTTTTTGGATTTATGACAATTGGGCGATATGAAATGGTATGTGGGCAAATTGGGGTTAAAACAAAAGCCTCGATTTCGGGGCTCAGGATCGGTCCTCCCGCAGCAAGGGAGTAGGCAGTTGATCCGGTTGAAGTAGCGAGTATCACTCCATCTGCTTCGAAATTATTGAGGAGAAGATCATCGACATAGATAGCAATTTCAACAAGACTTGGATTGCGAGCGCGATGAAGAACGCAGTCATTGATCGCGAAAAAGGAATCCCCATTATTAGATTTTCCATCGATCATGATCCGCTCTTGAATCGTATAAGCCCCATTAATTAAATCTTGAAGGCAGGGGATAATTTCTGAAATTTGAACATCAGCCATAAACCCAAGATGTCCCAAATTAATCCCCAAAATTGCAGCATTCAGCTCTGAATGTTGATGGAAGGCGCGCAAGATTGACCCATCTCCACCCATGGTGATGAGAATTTCAATAGATTTGGGGTCAATAGAAGAAAGAGGGGAGGCCCCTAGCTTTGCCGCCTTATCATCTTCAACAACAACTGTGGCATTATTTTTTGTGAGGAATTCGATAACCTGATGGGCAAGATTTTTGGATTCTTCTTTTTGGATTTTTGGAAATAGGGCAATGATCATGGTGCAACAAGTTGGGTTTCAATATGGTTAAAGATACTTTCTACAATTTTTTCAGGGGTGATCCCATATCTTTCAAGGAGTACTTTATGACTTCCATGTTCGATGAGCGAGTCTGGTATACCAAAGTTTTTCACATGGAGATGGTTAATTCCTTCCGCAACAATAAAGTTATTAATAATAAAGCCCATCCCTCCTTCTAAGGAATGTTCTTCAATTGTCACAACCATCTGAGCCTCTTTAAAGTACTCTCTTAGTAGCTCTTTATCGAGAGGTTTAAGGAAAATAGGATCGATAACAGCAGCATCTATCCCTTTTTCTTGAAGAAGGCTTCTTGCTTTCAGCGCGATTTTATCCATATGCCCAAGAGAGAGAATAACAACCTCTCTCCCTTGTGCTAAGACCTCACCTTTTCCGAGTTCTCTTTTCTGGACAGCTCCCTCGCTCTCTTCAGTTGAGAGATTAGGATACCGGATTGCTGTGGGTTTTCCCCAATCAAAACTACTTTCCATTAGTTCTTTTAAAAGGTGGCCATTTCGAGGTTGAGCAATCACCATCCCTGGCATCGCATTTAAATAAGGAATATCATAAAGCCCTTGCGCCGTCACTCCATCACCTGTTGCCAGACCTGCGCGGTCAATTGCAATCACAACAGGAGAGTTTTGAACGCAGATATCATGATAAATATTATCCAAAGCCCTTTGCAAGAAGGAGGAGTAGACGCAGGCAATAACCTTGAGTTTTCCTCCATGCCCCATGCCCCCAGCATAGGTTAAGCAGTGTCCTTCAGCAATTCCCACATCAATGCAGCGGCTTGGATATCTTTTCATAAAAGAATCTAGGCAAGACCCTACCGGCATTGCAGGGGTTATCGCTACTAAATAGGGGTCTTTTTCAGCCATTTTTAAGATCTGTTTTCCAAATATCTTAGGAAAGGATATCGAGCTCGTTTTTGGAGGATGAAATTCTCCCGTTACTCGATTAAATGGTTTTGCTCCATGGTAAGGGGTCGGATTATTAATCGCATTTTTCATCCCTTGTCCTTTGACAGTCAGGATATGGACAAGAGTGGGGTGGGGCACATCTTTGAGAGCTTCAAAAGTTTCGATGAGCTTTTTAATATCATGCCCATCAATAGGACCCACATAGGAAAGACCAAATTGCTCAAAGAAAGGGGCTGTGCTAATCAAGTTTTTCATCGACTCTTTCATCTTATTCCCTTGCTTAGCGAGCATTCCTCCATATCCGGGAATTTTTGAAACTATTTCTGTGAGTTCTTCATAAAAGTTATTTGCTGTGGGACTATTAAAAAATCGACTTAAGATATTAGTAATTGCCCCCACATTTTTCGAAATCGACATCGCATTATCATTTAAAACAACGAGAAATTTTCCTAGTTTTCGTGGAATATTATTCATAGCCTCTAAAGTGAGCCCGCAGGTGAGTGCTGCATCACCGAGAATTGGGATCACAAGATCATCTTGCCCCCTGATATCCCGATTTTTTGCAACGCCAAGAGCAAGGGAGAAGGCATTTCCGGCATGACCTGAATAAAAGTGGTCATGAGGAGATTCGGGAGGATAGATAAATCCGGAAAGGCCATCCGTTTGCCTGAGTGTCGGAAAACGGGGATTTCTCCCAGTTAAAAGCTTATGGACATAGGATTGATGTCCCACATCGAAGATGAACTTATCCTTTGGGGAGTTAAAAACCTTATGAAGGGCAAGGGTCAGCTCAACAATTCCTAGATTCGAAGAGAGATGTCCCCCAGTTTCTGAAAGAACATCTATAATACGGACCCGAATTTCCTGAGCGAGAACCTTAAGCTCTTGGGGAGAGAGATTATTCAGCTCTTGAGGGTGGGTGATTGTATCAAGAAAAGATGTTGTCATTTTTTTGATCGAGGACCTTTTCGGATTCAGGGGCATAAGGAGTGGTTTGCAGAGTTCCTTCTCTATTTTTTATAAGCATTTCGATTTTTTGTTCAGCCTGATTTAGTTTGGAAGAACAGAGAGTAATAAGTTTATTTGCTTCTTCATAAAGCTCCAGCGATTTTTCAAGAGGGGTTTCCCCACCATTTAACTTAGCGAGAATTTTTTCAAGCTTAGCATAAGATACTTCAAAGGAGAAGGGTGGCTTTTCTTCATTCATTGTTTGGCTTAATCTCCAGAGTGCGCGTTTTTACCTTACCATCATGAAAGTGGAGGGATATTTCCATCCCAGTAACAGCTTCATTCGATGACATCATAACGGAAGTGGTGTTTTCCTTAAAGGGGATGCAGTAACCTTTTTTTAAGATAGTCTTAGGATTGACGGCATTAAGCATTTCAGAAAGCTGGGTGAGCCCCTCATTTTTTCGTTTCAAGAGGTGGCGCTCAGTAATTTCGATTCCCGTTTTCAAATTGATAAGTTTTTCCTGTAGATGGGTTGTTTGAGTCCTTTTATGTTTGATTGCGACATCTAGATGGGAAGAAAAGTCATCAATTCTCTGGTAATGTTCTGCAAGAATAGCATAGGGGGAGGCTAAAAGAGGATGGCGCTCTGCTCCGGCAATAAGAGATTTTAAATGTCTCACCTGCCCCCTTAAAAAATGGTCAACCTGGGTTCCCGCTTGCGATAAGAAATCGATTTGCGAGGACATTTCTTTCACTGAAATTTCAGCGGCAGCAGAGGGGGTTGGAGCTCGGACATCAGCTACACAGTCGGCAAGGGTCGCATCGGTTTCA
>CBEWFH010000145.1:0-3792 GCA_965555895.1 uncultured Simkaniaceae bacterium | reverse complement strand
TGCCGCATTATTTAGAGTTTAACTAGCTACCCCCCCGCGAACCTACCAGTGCCTTAGAATTCCTAACCCAAAGTCTTTGGCAAGGCACTTAAAATGGGCTCTATCAGGGTGGATCCAGAGCCCCAGAATCACCTCCTTTTTTTGGAGGATCGAAAAGCAAAAAAGGTAGGTTACCACCCATGCTAAGGCAAGAAGCTGGAGCATCGTTATTAAAAATGCAGGGGAGTGAATCATCCTCTTCGTAAGTGAACTCCCAAAGAATTGGATGCTTAAAGGAGCAATAATAAAGAAAATCAAGAGGTAGCCAAAGAAACCAGCTAGCGGAAAGCGGAGAGTTGATGGGATCTCTCTAAGATCTTTGACCTTAAAAAAGGAGAGGCGGTAGCTGATGAAAAGTGCTATGGCTCCTACTATCGTGAATAGGAGCGCAGCGAACAAGTGATCCATTACTTACTTTTGGATAAGAGAATATAAGCTTCTACCCGTTTTACAACTTCTTTAGAGAGTTGGGCATGGGCGAGGCCTAGAGGAGAGACATTGAAGGTAATTTTCTTCCAACGCTCCGGGCTTGGCTCGTTAATATTTGAAGGTTTTGGAATCACATGACTTTGATGGACAAATTCCTGAAGAATAACCTCAGGTTTTGACCCTCTTAAATCAAAGACGCGGATCCGCATTGTTATTGCAAGCTCTGAAGAAGCGGTGATTTTATCGAGAAAATTCCCTTTAAGTTCCTTGGGGTGAATATTATGTTCAACAAGCTCTGCAAAGACCACATATTCATGGCTCTGGAACGCTTCCTTAATCCAATCGGTATCGGTAGCAAATGGGTTGTTTTCTGCTGACAAATCAACAATTGCAGAATTGATATCATCAGGGGTGCTGATATAAAAGTTATTCCGTTTGAGTAGGCGGGTACGGAGGCTATCGGTAAATTCATCGGAGAGACTCCAACCTACAGTACTTTCAGAGCGGTCAAAAACAGGAATAAAAGCGACAATTGGCTTTGCCCGTCCATCATCATGAAAGCGTGTTGCTTGTTCGTAGCTTCCATTCGAGCTACATCCAAAAAGGGCGAAAAGAGTAACTATTAATCCAAGCCGTTTAATCATAAGAAATGCTCCGCTTATCGTCGTTTATCAAAAAAATTAAGAATAACCGATAAGGATTTATGTCGCAACGGAGAGAATCGAAGAGTAGGGATTTATTTTGAGGTTTCCCACGATTTCTTTTTCTTCCATCTCGTGAGTATCGATGATTACCCTCCACTTTTTATCAGGAAGGCTCCAATCAAAGGTTTGATCTGTCGGGTTAAAAATAGCGAGGATATGATCGTCTATCAAAAATATCAGAAAAGGGGCATCGAGCCACTGAATTTCCTTCCTCTTTTGAAGATACTTTTTTCGAATAGAAATCACCTTAGAAACAAAGGTAAAAAGAGAGCGATTTTTCGCCAGCTCATCCCACAGAAAATAACTTAGCTTATTATCCTGACACCACGTGTTATTATTTCCCCCTTGCGTGTGGCCATATTCATCACCCATGCGGAGCATCGGAATCCCATCAGAGATCAGCAGAGCAAGAAAGAAATTCCGCATCTGCTTAACCCTTAAAAAGAGGATCTTCTCATCTTCTGTCTCTCCTTCAACGCCGCAGTTCCAGGAGAGATTGTCATTCATACCATCCTGATTCCTCTCTTTATTCCCTTCGTTATGTTTCTCATCGTAGGAGACAAGATCTCTTAGAGAAAAACCATCATGAATTGTCACGAAATTGTAGCTTTTTCTTGGAGAGTCAAAAAGATCCGGAGAGCCAATGATCCGCTTCTTCATCCGATCTAGATCGCCCCCGCCCCGGATAAACTTCCTAATGTCATCCCGGTACTGATCATTCCACTGCCCAAAACGATAAGAGGGAAAAGAGCCCACCTGATAAAGTCCCGTTGCATCCCAAGCCTCTGCAATCAATTTTGTTGGCCCTAAAATCGGATCGCGACTGATTTTTTCAATTAGTGGTGGTTTTTCAAGGGGTTTTCCATCCTCCCCACGCGTTAATATCGGCGCTAAATCAAAGCGAAATCCATCGATCCGATACTCCTTCACAAAGTAGCGGAGAGAATCCAAAATGAGCTCTTGCGCTGCCGGATGATTGCAATTGAAGGTATTCCCACACCCCGAATAGTTGTGGTACCCATTTTCATCAACGATGTAGTAAGTTGCATTGTCAATTCCCCGAAACGAATAGTAGTAGTTCTCATAAGAGCCCTCATTCGTATGGTTATAAACCACATCGAGGATCACCTCCATCCCCGCATGATGAAAAGCCTTCACCATCACTTTAAAATCCTCAGGAGTTCCATAAGGAGACATCACAGAGAAAAAGTTTGCCGTCGCATATCCCCAATAATTAAAGTGATCCCCCAGCTCATAAAACGTATGAACCGGTAAAAGCTCCACCCCATTCACCCCTAGCTCCTTTAAATGGGGGATTTTTTCAATCATCCCCAAAAAGGTTCCCGGATGCCCCACCTGACCTGAAGGATCCTGAGTAAAACCTCGCACATGCATCTCATATAAAATAAGCTCCTCTTCAGGAATGAGTGGGCGGGAATCATCCTCCCAATTAAAGACCCCCCTTTTTCGGTAGACTCCCCGTGGAGGTTTCTGCGCGCTGTTCCACTCCGAATTGCGATTCACTTCCCTTGCATAAGGGTCAACAAGGTCTGTCTCTTTATTAAATAAATGTCCCTTCTTAGGGTCATAAGGGCCGTCGCACCGATAGCTATACTCAAAGGTTTCCGAAAGGTTTTCCAGAGAAACGCGCCACACATCTCCCTCCCGCTTTAGTTCCACCTCATGGATTGGCTCTTCCCTCCCAACCTCAAATAGGCGGAGTAAAACAACCGTCGCATGCTTTGAATAAAGGGCAAAAGATGTCTCATTTCCAGAACGTGTAATACCTAGATTCATAATTTCTATGTACATCAAACAAAGTTTTTATTACACTATTCTACATGAACTTACGTATTAATGGTAATTCGTCTGATTTAAGTAGGACTCAACAAATAGACCTTGTGAGGGTCTACATTGTTTCACCAAATGACTTTGCTGCCGTTTATGTCTCCCTTGAAAGGGGGGAATAGGATATGGGAAAAAGAGAAGAAATTCTCTGGTTCAACAGAGAATAGTCAACCTATTAATGTTCCAATGGATCAAGTGATACAAGGTGCTGTGTTGCGAGTCTACATTTGTACGAAAGATGGGGGGATGTCCAAGCTAGAAGTAGATGCAACGACCCTTACTACTGGGCAGCAGCTGAATCAGTGGACCTTACATAAATCACTTTGACCTCTTCATCTTCAGGCCAGTTGCTATATAGCTCATTATAGGAGATGGAGTATGCTCTTCCTGCAAAGGTCTCGAACTAATGCTATTTCATTTATATCATCGAACTTGTCGATAATGATCCAGTGACCTGCAATTGTGGGGCTGGTGATCGAGACGATGAGGGGAGACTGGGTTGATTCTTAAAGGGTTTTTAAGGCGGGTTTTAAAAAAATCTTCGCGGTCTTCGATCCCTATATATGAGTATCCCTTAAGAGGAGAGTTTGAATTTTGAAGACTTTCAGCGATGTGAGCTTGATTGAAATAGATCCCTTCAATTTGGTAGTTGAGTTTTTCTAGATTTGTATGGTTTCGTATTGCTGTCATGATATCTTTATGGCTAGAGAGGACAACTGTGGGCACTGGTAGGTTCGCGGGGGGGTAGCTAGTTAAACTCTAAATAATGCGG
>CBEWFH010000144.1:0-3827 GCA_965555895.1 uncultured Simkaniaceae bacterium | reverse complement strand
TGAAGAGTAGGGAGTTCCTCATCATGAAATGTTTGTTTATTCGTAGGACCAACAATATGGACAAGGTCTTCTTTTAGTCTTAGAGAAGCATTTTCAAGGTTTGAAAAATCATGGCTAATCCACCCAAAAGTGACAATGGTAATGGCATACATGAGAGCAATACCAGAAATCCACCCGGTGAAGTGGTAACATAGAACATTGAAAGCGGTAAAGTAGACGAGACCTCTTGTAGTATTTGAGGAGACCTAATGAACTTGATCGATATTCCACTTTATCGTATCGAGATTTTTTTGGACCTGTGCAGAAATATCAATGGTTTGTGACTTTCTATTTGTTTTTGAGGGGCTACTCATTGTATTTTGAAGCTTAGTTAATTCATCTTCATATTCAGGTCCACTCGTTATTAAAACATTCCATCTAGAGTCGATATTTAAAGAGGAAATAAAAAGACTATAAACCCTATTCATCAACTGCTCTTTTGAGTATTCGGAAAACGTAGTAAACAATATTAAAATTTATGACTATAGAAGAATACTTTGCTACAAAAGTTTGAGTGAGATATTTTGAGTACAATGAGGAAAAGTATTCGAGAAATTTCACAGTTTTTTGGCTATCACTCGGATAGAGTTGATGTAATCACCCACGCTGCATTTGATAGCCGAAAGGTTCAAAGGGGTTCCCTTTTTTTTGCTTTAACGGGTGAAAAAGTCGATGGCCATCAATTTTTGGAAGAGGTTGCTGCAAAGAGGGCGAGTGTTGTGGTTGTTTCGGAAGGGTATACCGGTCCCAATTTTGGGATGGAGTTAATTCGGGTTGCTGACGTCAAATGGGCCCTTCAAGAACTTGCGCGTGAAATCTTTAAAGATAAAAGTCCCTTAGTTATCGGAGTGACGGGAACGGTGGGGAAAACGACAGCGAAAGAGTTTATTGCGACCTTGCTAGCTGAAAAGTTTCGAGTGGGAAAAAGCCCTGGGAGTATGAATTCTCAAGTGGGGCTTCCTCTTACCATCCTTAATCGGGAAGGAGAGGATGAGATCGTTGTTCTGGAGATGGGGATGAGCGAAAAAGGGGAGATTACTCGCCTGATTGAGATAGCATCCCCGCAGCTGGGAGTTTTAACGAAGCTTAGCTTGGTTCATTCAGCATTTTTTGATGATATCGAAGGAATTGTCGAGGCAAAGTGTGAGATGTTTCAATCGAAGAAGATGGAGCATGCCTTTTTAAATCGAGATACTGAGGGGTTTGAGGCAGTTCAGAAAATAGAGGCCCCTAAAACGTGGTTTGATAAGTGCTCACTTAAAGCTCCTTTTGATGAGCCACACCTTTTGGAAAACTTTGCAGCAGCGGTCTCTCTTGCTCGCTTTTTGGGAATGACAGAGGAAGAGATTGAGCGGGGAGCAAAAAAATTAAAACCTTGTGAGCATCGGGGTGAAAAGATCGAAAAAAAAGGCGTTCTCTTTATCGATGATTCCTATAATGCTTCTCCTATAGCTGCCAAAGCAGCGTTCACAAGTATCCCTAAGGGGAAAAAGCGGATTGCCGTTTTTGGAGCGATGAAAGAGCTTGGAGCTTTTGAAGAGGCAAGTCATCGGGAGGTTGCAGAGTGTGCTCTACCCCTTGTTGATGAGCTCTTGTGTGTAGGAAAAGAGTGTCTACCAATGATTGATGTGTTTGAAAAAGGGGGAAAAAGTGCTCACCTTTTTGAAAAGAAGGAAGAGGCGGCAGCCCGTTTGAAGGAAGTGATGGAAGAGGGGGATGTGGTCCTGATTAAGGGTTCTAACTCATTTAAATTATGGGCGATTTTGAAGGATATTTAAGCAGTTGATCTATTTGTTTTTGCAACATTTGGCCTATCACTCGGCGGTGAAAATTCCGGCGGTATTTCTATATGCTTCCACGCGAATGATCTTGGCTGCTATGACAACTCTCCTTTTAACGATTTTCATGGGGCCCCGCTTCATCAATAAACTTTATGCTTTGAAGACTGGGCAGTCGATAAGAGTTGAAGATTGTCCACTGCTTGCAGAACTTCACCAAAAGAAAAAAGCAACCCCAACAATGGGTGGGGGGTTAATTTTGGTTTCGATGCTTATTTCCCTTCTCCTATGGATGGATCTTCAGAGCTCTTTTACACTGATCCTCTGTTTGGCAACGGTGTGGCTTGGTTTTCTTGGTGGGATGGATGATTACCTCAAGATGAAGCATAAGAACTCGAAAGGACTCCTTGCTAAGAAGAAGTTTGCGTTGCAGCTCCTTTTTGCGACTTTATTAGCTCTTTATTTGTTATGGTCCCCTCTAAGTGATGCGATTAACTTTGGCAATTGGTTTTCTCCTTCAGGAGCGAGTTATGGGGAGTATTTTTTTCCATTCAAGAAAGGGGCTCTTTTTGCCCTTAGTGGGGGAGGACTCATTTTAGCTTTTATCATCACAATGGTTGTTGTGACTGGCTCTTCCAATGCAGTCAACTTAACCGATGGTCTCGATGGATTAGCATCGGGTTGTATTATTTTGGTTGCTATCGTTTTCGCGATTTTTGCCTTTTTATCCAACAACAGCGAAATGGCCCATTACTTAAACATTCCCTATATTGAAGGGGCTGCTGAGATTGGAGTCTATTTGTGTGCTATGGCGGGAGCATGTCTCGGCTTTTTATGGTATAATGGCTATCCTGCTCAAGTTTTTATGGGCGATACTGGCTCACTTGCATTAGGTGGAGTATTAGGAACAGCAGCGGTACTGATGCGGCGGGAATTTTTACTCGCCCTTGTCGGTGGTATCTTTGTGATCGAAGCGGTCTCTGTGATTTTGCAAGTTCTCAGTTACAGATACCGAAATAAAAAGAGGGTTTTTCGATGTGCCCCACTCCACCACCACTTTGAGTTTAAAGGGTGGCCAGAACAAAAGGTGGTGATCCGCTTTTGGATCATCGGACTCATTCTTGCATTAATCGGTTTAGCCTCAATAAAATTCCAATGATGAAAGCACTTGTAATCGGACTAGGTATTAGCGGAAAGGGAGCAGCAAAACTTCTCCTTAAAAATGGGTATGAAGTGGTTGCAGTCGATCAAAATCCCCAAATGATGGAGGGGATCAAAGTACTCCCTGAAATGGCCGATATAGGAGAGGTCGATCTCACCATTGTATCCCCAGGAATTTCTAGGGATCATCCCCAAGCAAAGGGTCAAAAGGTGATTGGAGAAATCGAACTTGCGATGCGCTTTTTAAGTAATCGAGTGGTAGGGATTACGGGAACCAATGGAAAAACAACCCTTACCCTCTTATTGACCCATATCCTTAAATCTGTGGGGATAAAAGTACGCGCCCTTGGCAATATGGGAGCCAGTATCGCTGAGTATGCATGCGATCCCGATCCTGAAGAACTCTTAGTCATTGAACTGAGCTCTTATCAACTCGAAACGATGACGACAAGAGGTTTTGACTATGGGCTTATTACCAACCTTTCTCCTGATCATTTAGATCGGTATAAGAGTTTTGAAGAATATAAGAAAACAAAATACCACTTAAGAGAGTTAATAAAAAAAGAGGATCTTATTGATGAGGATTCTTATTTACAACTAACGGAGAACGAGAGATACTGGCGAGTAAATGACGATAGTATTCTTCGCGCTGCTTGGGTTCTGTGCCAAAAGTTAGCAGTATCGTGGGAATCGTTTATTGAGGCTTTAAAAACCTTTCAATCGCCCCCCCACCGTATGGAGGTGGTAGGGAAAAAAAAGGGTGTCACTTTTATTAATGATAGTAAAGGGACAAACACAGAGGCCGTTCTTTATGGGCTATCGAAAATAAGTAGGCCAGTCCTCTTGATT
>CBEWFH010000143.1:0-3827 GCA_965555895.1 uncultured Simkaniaceae bacterium | reverse complement strand
ATATGCAAATGGGTTGGGGTTGGAACGTCTAACATGGAATCCTACAATTAAATCAAAAGAGATCTTAATCGTTTTTGGAAAAACATGCCGCCTTATTTAGAGTTGGAAAAGCTGCCCCCCGCGAACCTACCAGTGCCGGGAAGCTTCAAATGTTGCACTTCGGAGTTGAAAGGGCGTTCTTAAAAACACAGGGGATAGCAGAGCAATCTCAAGAAGCTTTTTCACTTCAATTAGTAACTTCTTCTATAAAAGGACTTCACACTTTTGTAAAAACCCATAGCGCTGCTATGGCAACCATTGCTGGAAGCTTAGCTTTTTATAAAAACCTGACTCTTGGATCCCTAGTAGTTACTGTTTTTAGTGGAGTGGCAGTTACGAGTTCTAATAAGGATATCTCACCATTATTTGGTCTAATATTTGCGATTTCAGCGTTTACATTTATCATATCTGGATACATCTGGCGGACCAATTCGTCGGTCTATTCTTATCATGCTAACTTGCAGCAACAAGCTCTAGCAATAATCGAGTTGAAAACGAAACAGCTTAATGGAGCTTGAGGGTCCTGTAGGCTTCATCGATTTGATCTATTGAGGAGATGCAACAGCTCATGTCTTTGAGTAGTCCGGTAGAAATATCATAGACCCAACCATGTATAGAAAGTTTTTTTCCATTTGCCCAGGCATTTTGGACGATGGTGGTATGGCAGACATTCATTACTTGATAAAGGACATTGAGCTCCACTAGACGATCATTTTTAAGCTCGGGATCAGAAATGGCGTCGAGTTCAACTTTCTCCCTACAATAGACATCACGGAGGTTTCGGAGCCAATTATCAACAAGGCCATACTGCCCTCCTCCTATCACAGCTATCGCACCTCCACAGCCATAGTGCCCACAGACGATAATATGCTCAACCCCTAGATAATCAACACCATATTGAAGAACGGAGAGACAATTAAAATCTGTGTGAGGGACAATATTGGCAACGTTGCGATGGACAAAGATCTCACCAGGCTCAAGGCCAAGGACTTCATTCGCTGGAATCCGGCTATCAGCGCACCCTATCCAAAGGAATTTTGGGGACTGTTTCTCCGAAAGCCTCTTAAAAATCTCTGGGTCTTCTTTTTTCTTTCTTTCGGCCCAAGCTCTATTATTTTCAAAAAGTTTTTGAAGTTCTTTCATTAAAAATGACCTTTTTCAGACATATTAGCACTTTTTCAACCTTTTTGCATAATTTTTATATATCATTAAAGCTCTCAACTATGATAGACTGGAATGAATGAAAATCTTAAAACTGAAAAATTGGTATATAAATGACTTTTGATACTTTGAACCTGCATCCTGAAATACTTAAGGCTGTTACTAAGGCAGGATACACTAAACCAACAAAGATTCAGTCAGAAGCTATACCAATGATCATGGGTGGCTCAGACATTAGGGCTTCGGCGCAAACCGGAACAGGAAAGACTGCAGCATTTTTATTGCCTGCCCTTAATCTTTTAGCCTCCCCTTCTAAGGTAGATGGGGCAGGACCCCGGATCCTTATCCTTGTTCCTACCCGCGAGCTTGCGATGCAGATTACTGTGCAGTCAGAGAAATACAGCCGCTATTTAAATCGGGCAAAAACCGCCTGTGTTGTTGGCGGGGTTCCCTATCCTGTACAGTTGCGAAAAATTTCTCGCCCTTATGACGTTCTTATTGCGACCCCTGGACGTTTAATTGATTTAATGGAACGTGGAAAGATTGATTTTTCTCGCCTGGAGATGGTGGTTCTTGATGAAGCTGATCGGATGCTAGATATGGGTTTTGTAAAACCTGTAGAGCAAATTGTTGCAAAAACCCCTTCAGGGAGGCAAATGCTCATGTTTTCTGCTACGATGCAAGGAGAAGTCATGAAGCTATCAAAACGGCTGCTAAAAGATCCTCTAGAAATCAGTATTGATGCTGAAAAAATCACACATGATAATATTAAGCAGTCTCTCTATTTTGTTGATGATCGCCATCATAAAAGTCGCCTTTTAGATCATATTCTTATGGAAGATGGGGTGGATAACACCATTATTTTTACCTCAACAAAAAGAGTCGCAGACGAACTTGTCAGAGATCTAAAGGGAAAAGAGTATCCCGTGGCAGCGCTCCATGGCGATATGAACCAAAGACAGCGAACACGAACGATTAAACAGCTTAGAGCTGGACAGATTAATGTATTAGTTGCTACAGATGTTGCCTCTCGCGGCATCGATGTGCAATCCATTTCTCACGTTATTAATTTCGACCTCCCAAACAATGTTGAGGACTATGTTCACCGCATTGGGCGTACGGGGCGTGCTGGAGCCTCAGGAACGGCTATCTCTTTTGTAGCCGGAGGTGATGGGTTTTTGGTGAGAAAGATTAAAGAATTCACAGGGCAGCCGATCAGTGTAGAAGTGGTTGCTGGCTTGGAGCCACAGAAAAAACATCGATCAGATAATGAATCGCCAAGACGTCCTCGACCTCACCGCGGAAATAATCAACGCTTTAGATCTGGTCCAAGGAAATCAAGTGGGGATAAACCTTTCGGAGCAAAATCTGCAGGGGAAAAACCACAAGCGCGCTTTGGTCGATCCCAAACAAATCGTGTCTAATTTTACTCACCTTACGCAACTGGAGGGAAAAAAGAAATGAGTGATTCTGATTTCCAGTGAGTTACAAAAAGTCATTGACAGAGAACTTAGCATCCGATAATCTTATATATACCTAAACACCTAAAGGTATAATTCATGGATAATGGATAAGTTTGATGTAGTGATCGTCGGTAATGGAATCTTAGCACTTTCTCTTGCTTATTTCCTTAAGAAAAAATCTAAATCTTTCTGTTGCTTTAGTTGGCAGGAATGAGCGGGTAGGTTGTGCCACCCTTGCAGCAGGTGCTATGCTAAATCTTTGGTCAGAAATAACGCCTGGGCAATTTGAAAATGAAGTTTTAGCCAAACGATTTAATCTAACCCGACAAGGCGTTGAATCCTGGGGTGATTTCGCTGCTGAATTAAATGAGGAACCTATCTTCTCAAAAATTTTTGCAGTACATAGATTGAAGATTATTCCTATAACTACATCAACGAATCTCTTAAACGGTTTGGCATAGAGCACAAAATCCTACCTGAGGAATCTTCCTTGGATTAAGCCTTCACAAGACTCTAGGGTCATAGAAGCAACGTGGGTCCCAGATGGATTTATTGACAGTCGCAAAGTCATTGAGATACTTGAACTCGTTATGACTCGCCTTGACGTGGAAGTATTCAACCAAAATGCTATAAAGCTTTTTATCGGTTTGGATAAGTTATTATCTTTCTCGAAAAACAACACAATTACCCTAGAAGATGGAACACAGCTTTCTGGGAAAAATGTTGTTTTAGCTAATGGTGTTCATGTTGTCCCCTATGGAAAATGGTGAATTTTATGTTGAGGCTTTCAGCCTTGTTTCTGTGGATGATGATATTGAACCAAAAATCCACGGAGTTCATGTGTTACTCCATGCCTTAATCAATAAAATTCATGGTTCATTTTTCAACGCTGGTGTCACCCTCAGAAAAAATGGATTTAGACCAACAAGCGCTGACTGTTTTCCTCTAATAGGAGAAACTCACCAAAAAGGGAATCTGGGTATTAAATGGGACCAAGCGTGATGGCTTTTCCATGTCTCCTCATATTTCTAAACAGCTCGCTCATGCAATTTTAGGAGAGGAAACATCCCTCCCTAAAATGTTTAAGCCCTGCAGAAACCTCATTTCTTACGCCGATTCAACTCTGAAGTGCGACATTAGCCACCCCTCTACTAAGCTGGCTAA
>CBEWFH010000142.1:0-3848 GCA_965555895.1 uncultured Simkaniaceae bacterium | reverse complement strand
GTACAGGGAGATATAAAAAGAGGAGAAAACTTTTTGATCTATCCTTCGGGTCATTTAAAGAGTGTAGGGTATGAGAATATTGGGGGGAACTCTTTTATTCACCACATTTTGGAATGCACTCCGGAAACCCAAGTTGTTATGGTAAGGACCGATGGTCTATGGGGGAGTTCCTTTTCATGCGCCCTGACAGGGGATTCACCCGATTTTTGGAAGATGCTTAGCCGAGGAGTTAAGAAGCTTATTAAAAGTGGAATTTTCTTCATGCCGCGGAGGAAGGTGACGATAGAGTTTCAAGCAGCTCCTGAGGATTTTCCTTATAAAGGGACCCGTTTAGAGCTTAATAAGTATTTGGAAGATTGGTATAACCGGTACGAAACCGACGAGGGAAAAATTGTCCCTATAGAACCTCTTCGACGGATTTCTTATAGCCGTTTTTCAAAAGATCTCCCTCTTATCACTAAGAAAGAAAAAAAGATCCCGAAAAAAAAAGAGATCGATGTTCCCGAGAACATCCGAGAAGATATTTATAAGGAACTAGTAAAACTTTCAGGGATAAAAGAGATTAAAGAAGAGATGGACCTTTCCCGAGATCTTGGTTTAGATTCACTCGACCTTGCCAGTATCCATACGTTTGTTGATCAGAGGTATGATGTGGAAGCTGCCCGCCCTGCTGAGTTAAAGACCGTCCATGATCTTTTAGTTTTAGTTGTTGAGGTGGGTGTTAGCAAGCCGAAGATTGATACGAAGAATTTAAGAGATTATGAGTGGCCCAAAGAGGAGTTTCGTCCTAAAGTTAAATTCCCAGAGGGTAAAACCATCTCTGAGTGTTTTCTTGATACGGCCGATCGGATGGGGAAAGCGATGGCCTGCGGAGAGGATGCAAGTAAGATCTTAAATTACCAAGAAATGAAGCTTGGAGTGATTGTTTTAGCGCGGAAGTTTAAAGAGTTTGATGGGAACTATATCGCTGTTCTCCTCCCTGCTTCTGTTGGTTGTTATGTGATTATTATTGCTATTTTAATGGCAGGAAAAATTCCAGTTGTTTTGAATTGGACGGCTGGGGAGAGGAGTCTTAATTTTGCAATGGAGCTCCTTGGTCTTGATAAAATATTAAGTTCTCGCCGTTTTTTAGAGCGGGTGGATGCATTAGAGCTCGGTACGCTCGAAGAAAAAATCGTCCTTATGGAAGACTTTCGGCAGACAATTTCTCTATGGGATAAGTTGATAGGACTCCTCCTTGCAAAGACAAAGAAAAAGTCTTTGATGAAAAGGTTTAAACTTGATCAGACTAAAGAGGATAATCCAGCGGTGGTCCTCTTTACGAGTGGAACAGAAAATTATCCGAAAGCAGTCCCCCTCTCCCATAAAAACTTTATTAGCAGTCAAAAGGCAGCCCTTTCATGTGTTAATCTCCATAAAAATGATATTCTTTATGGTGCACTTCCTCCCTTTCACTCCTTTGGATTTTCAATCACAGGACTCCTCCCCCTTCTTATTGGTCTCAGGGTTTTTTATGCTCCCGATCCGACCGATACCCATGGGATGGCGCGCGACGCTTTTTACAGGAAATTGACAATCCTTTGCCTTGCTCCAAGTTTTTATAGGAACCTTTTCCGTGTTGCCTCACCACGTCAGCTAAAGAGCATCCGCCTCTTTGTTGCTGGAGCAGAAAAAGCTTCCCCTGAGCTTTTTGAACATGTGAAACGCCTCGGTGGTGAAAAAGAGATGATTGAAGGGTATGGAATAACAGAGTGTTCTCCTATTGTCACACTAAACCGGCAAGGTCAAGAACCTAAAGGAGTCGGACAGCCAATTCCTGGTGTTAAGTTGTGTGTAATCAATCCTGAAACAGGAAAAAAACTTCCTAATGACCAGCAAGGGGAGATTTGCATCATCGGTTCTAATGTCTTTGGAGGATATTTGGGTAAAGATGCTCCCAATCCTTTTATTGAGATCGACGGGGAAAAATGGTACCGGAGTGGGGATCTCGGTCATATTGAACCCGATGGTTCCCTTATTTTAGGGGGAAGGCTGAAACGATTTGTGAAAATTGGCGGCGAGATGGTGAGCTTGATGGCACTCGAAGAAGAACTGGGAAAATATGCTAAACAAAAAGAGCTCATCAAGGGGACAGAAGAAGAACCTCAACTTGCCATTGGCATCCTTGAAGGAGAGAGACCCAGTCTCATCCTTTTCACCACTTTTCCTTTCACAAAAGAAGAGGCAAATGATGTCTTAAAAGAGGGAGGGTTCGCTCGCATTGTAAAAGTAGCGGGATCTCATCAAATCGAAACAATTCCGATGACAGGAACAGGAAAAGTGCAGCTCCGAGCTCTGAGTGAACTTGTGAAGGAAAAGTATGCTTAATATCTACAATACTGAATCAAGAGAAAAAAAGCCGATCAAGCTCTTTGAAGGGGAAGAGACCCTTAAGATGTATACTTGCGGCCCTACCGTCTATAATTATGCCCACATTGGAAATTACCGCACCTATGTTTTTGAAGATCTCCTCCGTCGCACCATTAAGTATTTTGGTTTTCCCCTTTATCAAGTGATGAACCTCACCGATGTCGAAGATAAAACGATTAAAGGGGCAATGGAAAAGGGGATCTCCCTTGCTGCTTATACACAAAGATACAAAGATGCCTTTTTCGAAGACTTAAATACTCTAAATATCGAGCCCGTTGAAATCTATGCACCTGCTACCGACTACATTCCTGAAATGATAGAGATGATAGAGGTCCTTATCAATAAAGGGATCGCCTACCAAGGAAAAGATGGTGGTGTTTATTATAGCATCAAACACTTCCCCTCTTATGGTCGTCTCTCTCACCTTAAACTCGAAGATCTGAAAGAGGGAGCCTCAAAGAGGGTTTCTGATGATGAGTACGATAAAGAATCGGCAACCGACTTTCTTCTTTGGAAACCCTACAATAAAGAGCGGGACGGCGATACCTCTTGGGAGAGTCCCTTTGGCAAAGGGCGCCCCGGTTGGCATATTGAATGCTCAGCTATGGCCACCCACATTCTTGGAAAAACGATCGATATCCATGTCGGCGGTGTCGATAACATCTTTCCCCATCACGAAAATGAAATTGCCCAGTCCGAAGGATGCACGGGGAAGCACTTTGTCCGCCATTGGATCCATGCGCAGCACCTCATAGTGAATGGGAAAAAAATGTCTAAAAGTCTTGGAAACTTTTATACCCTCCGCGATCTCCTTGAAAAAGGATATACCGGCCCTGAAATCCGTTATCTTCTCCTATCTACCCACTACCGCACCCAACTCAACTTCACCCTCGAAGGAATCGATGCAGCCCGCCAAACCCTCCGCCGGTTCTCCGATTTTATCTCTCGCCTCCGCAGCGCAAATGCTACCTCTTATGAGCCCATCGATCCGATCATTGAAAAGTGTCGGGTAGAATTCAAAGGAGCACTTGGAGATGATCTTAATATCTCGGTTGCTCTTGCATCTCTTTTTGAAATGATGAAATGGGTGAATTTACTTATTGATAGAAATGGGCTTTCAAAGATTCTGGCAGAAAGTGTTCTCACCTTCCTTGAAGGGATCAATACCGTCCTTGGCGTCCTCCCTCTTAAAGAGGAATCCCTAGAGATCTCTCTCGAGATTCAAGAAGCCTTTGAAAAACGGCAGGCAGCCCGCGCCGCCAAAGACTGGGGCGAGGCCGACAAACAACGGGATTTTATCCAAGCAAATGGATACATCATCGAAGATAGCTCAACGGGCTCCCGCGTCAAAAAAAAATAATTTGTAATACCCAAGACTTGGGCACTGGTAGCTTCGCGGGGGGGGGCACTTTATTATAATAAATAATGTACTCTCTTTT
>CBEWFH010000141.1:0-3881 GCA_965555895.1 uncultured Simkaniaceae bacterium | reverse complement strand
GGTGTTTAATCATCTCATTAGGGAAGCTTCAAATGTTGCACTTCGGAGTTGAAAGAGCGCAGTATTTAACACAAATGGTTCACAGCTTGCAAAAATTGGTAACCATAAAGACGCTGATAAAAAAGCTACCGAACATATCAACCGTTAGTACCTCTTGATAATCATCCCCTCGTTTCTAGAGGGGATGGTTTTTTCTAGCTAAAAAAATCTTTCTCACTTAACTTTAGATTATGTCTAAAGAAAGTATACACCCCTTCGAAGAGCCGGGACAGACCTCCCGCACACTGGATCCTTGTATTGTCGTTATTTTTGGTGCAACAGGGGATCTGACAGCACGGAAGCTCATGCCTGCCCTTTATAATTTAAAAAGGGAGGGACAACTCCCTACCAATTTTGCATGTTGTGGATTTGCGCGACGGGAAAAAACCAACGAGGTTTTTCGCGATGAAATGAAGAAAGCGATCAGCGAGCACTCCCGTGTTAAGCCGATCGAGGAGAATATTTGGGAAACCTTTCTCCCTCAACTCTTCTACCACCAATCTGAGTTTGATGACGATGCTGGCTATGAGCTGTTTGCTAAACACCTCGCCGAAATTGATGCGCAGATGGGAACGGGGGGAAACCGCATTTACTACCTTTCAACGCAGCCAACCTTCTTCACCACCATTATCGAAAAGCTAAAGAAGCATAAGCTCTTCTATGACCACAATGAAGAAAAAGATAAGTGGTCCCGTGTCATTATTGAAAAACCTTTTGGTCATGACCTGAAATCTGCCCTAGAACTACAAAAAAATCTAATGGCCCACCTCTCAGAAAAACAGCTCTACCGGATAGATCACTACCTTGGGAAAGAAACAGCTCAAAATCTCCTTGTCTTCCGCTTTGGAAACTCCATTTTTGAAAATCTCTGGAACCATCGGTATATCGATCACGTTCAGTTTACTGTTGCCGAAGAGATTGGGATTGGAACGCGGGGGCGGTTTTACGAAGAGCAGGGACTAGTCCGCGACATCATGCAAAACCATATGATGCAACTTTTCTCCCTCATTGCTATGGAGCCTCCTATCAACCTAAGCGCTGACGCGATCCATGATGAGAAGGTAAAAGTCTTAGAATCTCTCCGACCTTTCAAAGATAAAGACTTTGAAACCTCTGCAATCCGTGGACAATATGATAAGGGCTTTATCAGAGGAAATGAGGTAAAAGGATATCGCGAAGAGAAGAATGTCAATCCAAAATCTAAAATTGAAACTTATGGGGCCGTCCGCTTCTTTATCGATAATTGGCGGTGGGATGGCGTCCCCTTTTATCTCCGTGGAGCAAAACGCCTTCCCAAAAGAGCAACTGAGATTGCCGTCACTTTTAAACATCCTCCGGGGATCCTCTTCCACGAACATGGCCAAAAGCATGAGCCCAATGTCCTTGCTATCCGTATTCAACCCAACGAAGGGATTGCCCTAAAAATTAATTGTAAGGTTCCAGGCCCTAGCAGTCCGATCCAACCGGTAAAAATGGATTTTCGCTATGGCGCTTTTTTTGGCCTGACCCCACCCGATGCTTATGAGCGTCTCATCTGCGATTGTATCGCCGGGGATAGTACCCTCTTTGCTCGCCAAGATGAGGTCTTTCATTCGTGGGAATTTTTCACCCCTATCCTCGATCATTGGGCAAATACCGATCCTAAAGATTTTCCTAACTATGCAGCCGGAAGTTGGGGCCCTAAATCCTCCGATGAAATGCTCGCCCGAGATGGTCGAAAATGGCGCTTGATTTGAGACATTTAACACGGTAAAATAGACTCCATTATGATAAATACGATTCATCCAGCAGATATTGAATCCGAGCTTGAGAAGATATGGGATTCCCTTCAGGGAACCAATAAGATGCGGGCCTGTCTCTTTAATCTTATCATCTATGCGAAAAAATCGCAGAGGATCGGATACCTCAATGAAGTTGCCCAAAAAATCATTGAAAAGTTTTCCTGCCGTATCATCTTTGTCATCTACGATGAAACCTGTTCGAATCAAGAGCTTAGAACTGCCGTGTCAGTCATGACTGCCGATGAAGGAAAGTATGAGATTACATGCGATTTGATAGAAGTAGCGGTGTGCAGTAAAGACCACCCCCGCGTCCCCTTTGTGATTCTCCCCCATATCTTGCCTGATCTTCCCATTTACCTGGTACATGCTGATGACCCTTCCGTAGAAAACCCGATAGCTGAAAAACTCGAACACTTAGCAGACAGAATTATCTTCGATTCAGAATCTGCCCGCAATCTCCCAGCTTTTGCCAAAGCTGTCCTCAGTCATCATAAAAGGTGCCATGCTGATATTGCTGATCTCAACTGGGCCCGCACCGAAGGATGGCGTGGTCTTTTTGCTAGTGTCTTTAAAAGGCGAGATTGTCTCGATGACATCAGACATGTAAACAAGATTGAGATCCATTATAATTCCCAAGAATCTGAATACATCTGCCACACCAATATTCAGTCAATATATCTTCAAGGATGGCTTGCCGTTCAACTAGGATGGACCTTAAAAAATGTAAGCAAGCCTCTTACCTTTCATTATCAAAGTGAGTTTGGTCCTGTGGAAGTCTCGCTCCACCCTGATAAAATGGCCGAAGTCTCTCCAGGACGGATCCTCTCCATTGAAATCGATACCGATCGTGAATACCGCTACATCTTTAAACGAAATGTGAAGTGTCCTCACCATATAATGATTGAAAAGTCGAGTCCCGAGTTTTGCTCCCTCCCAACCAACCACGTCTTCGACAAAAATGTATCGGGACAATCCCTCGTCAAAGAGATCTGCCATAAAGGGACCAGTACCCACTATACCAAAATGCTAGCGTTTCTAAGTGGAATAAAAAACGAGTCTCTTTGCGATGAGTGATGACCACCATTTTTTTTCATGGGATGATCGTAGAGATATCGCCCATCCTGGTGAAAAGGACGCCACCCTCACCTTTGCTACCGAACATTTTATCAATTGCGCCAAAGAAGCAATAAAAATCCATGGTTTTTTCATCGTTGCCCTCTCTGGAGGATCGACCCCTAAAGCTATCTTTAAAATGCTCTCTTCCCTCTCCTACTCCGGTGAACTCGATTGGACAAAAGTTCTCATTTTTTGGGGAGATGAGAGGTCGGTCCCTCCGACCGACCCCGAAAGTAATTTCCTGATGGCAATGGATGCCGGCCTAAAATCACTCTCCATCCCACCTGACCATATCTTCCGGATGGAAGCCGAAGATAACATTCAAGAAAATGCCCGTGCCTACGAAGAAAAGATTAAAGAAGCACTTGGTCCTCGCCCCTTCGATCTCATCATGCTCGGAATGGGAGAAGATGGCCATACCGCTTCCCTCTTTCCAGGAACCAAAGCCCTTGATGAAAAAATGGCTCTTGTCGTTGCCAATAAAGTTCCCAAAAAAAAGACCTGGCGGATGACCCTTACCTATCCTTGCATCAACCGAGCTAAAAACATCGTCCTTTACGTTCTCGGTAAATCAAAAGCCGACATGATAAGACAAGTCTTCAAAGAAAAACATGAGTCCCCTTTTCCCGTCTCCCTCATCGGGCAGCCTGGTAACAAAGCCCTCTGGGTCCTCGATACCGAAGCCGCCGCTCCCCTCCTTGCAAAATAACATAACTTTCATGACATACAAAAATGTGATGAAATGGTTGATTTGCTTAACAATTTTTTCAGCAACTTCTCTCTTTAGTGCAACAGTTTCGTGGACATTTGCTGCTGATCCCAATGATCTTTGGGCAAATGGCGTCAATTGGGGAGGAACAGCAAACGTTGCAGGAACTTTTAATAATTCCGAGAGTGTTTACTTAAAAAATGATTCATGAGATTCTGGCCTTTTTTATAATCGAA
>CBEWFH010000140.1:0-3882 GCA_965555895.1 uncultured Simkaniaceae bacterium | reverse complement strand
CTCATTAACGGGAGCACTTTCAACGATTTCTCCTGCATACATGACAAGGACTCGGTCACAAAATCCTGCAACGATACTAAAGTCATGGGTGATAAGGATAATGCTCATCCCTTCTTTTTCCTGGATCTCTTTGAGCAATCCAAGAATCTGCGCCTGGATAGTGACATCGAGAGCAGTTGTTGGTTCATCGGCGATAAGGATATTGGGAGAGGAGATCATCGCAATGGCAATCATCACTCTTTGTCTCATTCCACCACTTAGCTCAAAGGGATATTGTTTAAGACGAGAGGAGGCATCAGAAAGACCGACCCGTTTTAAAAGATCAATGGCATGACCTTCCATCTCTTCTTTACTCTCTCTCTGGTGGTGGAGGGCATAGCCTTCAATAATTTGATCACCGATACGCATGGTGGGGTTAAGGGAGGTCATGGGGTCTTGGAAGATCATTCCGATCTCTTTTCCCCGTATTTTCCGAAGTTCTCGCTCTCTTTTTAAGAGGAGGTCTTCTCCGCGATATAAAACGCGTCCTTTATCAATACGGGAAGAAATTGAGGGAAGGAGACGGGTTAAACTTTTTGCCATCACCGATTTTCCGCAGCCAGACTCGCCGACTATCCCTAAGGTTTCGCCGGCTTTTAAATGAAAACTCACTCCACGAACAGCGATGACTTTTTTTGAGAGGGTGGAAAAAGAGGTTTGGAGATCTTCAACTTCGAGTAAATTTTTCATTTGCGCAGCCTTGGGTCAAATGCATCACGGATTCCATCGCCTAGAAGATTTAGGGATAGCATTGTTAGGCTAATGAAAATGGCAGGAAAGAAAAGGCGCCAGGGATAGTAACGAAGGGCTGAAAGGCCATCACTAGCCATTGTTCCCCAGCTTGCGATGGGTGCTTGAACGCCGAGTCCTAAAAAGCTTAAGAAGGCTTCTGTAAATATTGCCGTCGGAATGGTGAGGGTCATCGTTGTAATTATGGAGCCAATTGAGTTGGGGATGAGATGGCGGAAAAGGATCCGCCAGCGGGTTGCTCCTAACATATAGGCTGCAACGACAAAGTCATTTTGTTTGATCTGGAGGATTTGTCCCCTCACAATGCGGGCCATATTGATCCATCCCGTGATGGTTAAGGCAACGATGATCGTTGCCACTCCCGGTTTCATGATAACCATCAGGAGGATCACAATGAGGAGAAGGGGAAGGGAATTGAGGATATCGGAAAAGCGCATCATTAACTCTTCAGTTTTGCCGCCAACTAGGGCTGCAAAGGCGCCATAAAGGACGCCAATTGCCATATCGATCACTGCCGCAGTAATCCCTACAAAAAGAGAAATCCTAGCCCCCCACCAGATACGGGTAAAGAGATCCCGACCGAGTTCATCCGTACCAAACCAAAATCTTTGGCAAGGGCTTGTATTTTTGAGGGAGAGGTGAGTTTCGTAATAGGTATGACTACTGAAGAAGGGGATAACAATCGCAGAAATAATGAAGACGGCCAAAACAACAAGTCCAAAGGTAGCAGGACGATTCTCTCTGAGACGGATCCAAGCATCTTTCCAATAAGAAACCTCTTTTTCAGGAATTTCTTCAGCGGGGGGAGAGGCCTTGTCTATAAATATTTCGGCTTCTTTCATTCCTCTACCAGTTTTGTTTTAGAGAGTTGGATCCTCGGATCCAGAATAGCATACAAGATATCAACGATAAGGACACATAGCATTAATAGGGCGCTGTAGAAAACCGTTACCCCCATAATAACCGTGTAGTCACGGTTAGTGATACTGGTTACAAACCATCCACCAAGGCCTGGGATTCCAAAGATTTTTTCTACAATAAAACTTCCTGTAAGGATCGCACTGGCAAGGGGGCCTATATAAGTGATGACAGGGAGGAGGCTATTTTTAAGAACATGTTTTAAGACAACTTGAGTTGTGGAGAGCCCTTTCGAGCGAGCTGTTTGGACATAGTCTTGTTCGAGTGCTTCCACCATATTAGCGCGCGTTAGGCGGGCAATAAAGGCGGTGGGAAGGGCTGCTAGGGCAAGAGCAGGAAGAACGGTATGGGCAAGTGATCCCCACCTTGCAACAGGAAACAAATCGAGCTTCATCGAAAAAATATATTGAAGGAAAGTGGCCATGATAAAATTAGGGACAGAAATTCCAATGACTGCAATGATCATCGCAATATGATCTTGCCATCTAGAGCGACGGACTGCGGCAATGGTTCCAAGTATAATTCCTGAAAACACGGCGAGAGTAATCGCTTCTAAGCCAAGGACAAAAGAAACAGGAAACCCCTCTCGGATGATATCATTCACCCTTCGCCCCTCATATTTAAAAGAAGGACCAAGATCCCAGGTGACAATTCCCTTTAAGTACTTCACATATTGAATATACCATGGCTTATCAAGTCCATAGTGAGCGCGCATACTCTTCATGATTTCTTCAGGAATAGCTTGCTCTTGCATAAAGGGATCACCGGGAACTGCTTGCATTAAGAAAAAAGTCATCGTAGCAACAATAAAAAGGGAGATAGCTAATATGAGAAGCTTTCGAATTAAATACTTTTTCTTCATTCAGTCCAGATGTTTATTTTCTCCTATAAACTTAAGGTGATTTAGAAATTTTGTCAAAATTTATAGGGTTTTGTTATACTGAAAATAATTCATAACTGGAGAAACAGATGGACCATTCGAAAATACAATCTTTACTAGGTGACAAAGCAAAAGATCTTCTAGGGTATACCTGCAAAACAGTCTCTAAGAAACGCCTCCATCTCCCTGGTCCCGACTATGTCGACCGTATTTTCAAAGAGACCGACAGACCCATTCGCGTTCTCCAAAGTATGCAAGACATTATTGGACATGGGCGCCTTGCAAACACCGGCTACCTCTCCATTCTCCCTGTCGATCAAGGAATCGAGCATACTGCAGGGGCATCCTTTGCCCCCAACCCCGATTACTTCGATCCCGAAAATATCGTTAAACTCGCAATTGAAGGGGGGTGCAATGCCGTAGCATCAACCCTTGGAGTCCTAGGGTCTGTTGCGAGAAAATATGCTCATAAGATCCCATTCATCCTTAAATTTAACCATAATGAACTCCTCACCTATCCCAATACCTACGATCAAATTGCATTCGGTTCGATTGAGCAAGCCTACGACATGGGATGCCGCGCCGTTGGTGCAACGATCTACTTCGGCTCTCCTGAGAGTAACAGGCAAATCGTTGAGGTGTCCCAAGCCTTCGAACGGGCCCACAAACTCGGGATGGTCACCATCCTCTGGTGCTACCTCCGGAACCCAAAGTTTAAAACCGATAAACAAGACTACCACACAGCCGCTGACCTCACCGGTCAAGCCAACCACCTCGGCGTGACAATTCAAGCCGATATCATCAAACAAAAGCTCCCCGAGTGCAACGGCGGCTTTAAAGACATTAAATTCGGTAAACAAACCGAAAAGATGTATACTGAACTTTGCTCCGATCATCCAATCGACCTTACCCGCTACCAAGTGATCAATAACTACATGGGGCGGATGGGGCTGATTAATTCTGGTGGTTCCTCTGGAGAAAACGATCTCGCACAAGCTGTCGAAACAGCAGTTATCAACAAACGGGCTGGTGGCATGGGACTAATCTCTGGGCGAAAGGCGTTTCAAAAACCCCTCAAAGATGGGGTGGAGCTCCTGAATGCGATCCAGTCGGTCTACCTAGACGACAAGATCACAATTGCTTAAGTCTTATGTTTCAGCAGATGAGAGTGTTTACCTAAAGGTTGATAATCCTAACTTTTGAAACGAATCGAATATTTTTCAGGGGTGACCAAGTACATCGGCACTGGTAGGTTCGCGGGGGGGGCACTTTATTATAATAAATAATGTACTCTC
>CBEWFH010000139.1:0-3936 GCA_965555895.1 uncultured Simkaniaceae bacterium | reverse complement strand
AGAGTACATTATTTATTATAATAAAGTGCCCCCCCGCGAAGCTACCAGTGCCCTTACATAAGTAATGATTTGTTAAGAGATGAAAGCATATTTATTCAAACATAATATACCTGTAAAAATGTGTGCTGCTGACTTAGGAATTTCAGCATCCTATCTCTATCAAATCCTAAAAAAAGAAAGGAGACCTTCTCTTGAGCTTGCACTTAAAATAGAAAAATATACTCAAGGGGAAGTATCTGCAACAGAATTAATTGGGGTTGAGAAGGTCGACTTGGATCATAGTCACTCAATGAATCAACAAACATTGGAAGAGATGGTTGAAAAAAAATTAGAAGCTATTCGAGAACGTTTGCACTCCATGGACAAAAGACTCAAAGAAATTGAGAAATCTTAGTTCTTTTTCATAAATATTTCCGCGTACCTACTTATTTGCCTTATTACCGATTTAGCGGTATAAAGAAGAGTATGAGGAAAGAAGAAGACTCGCTAGGATTCATAGAGGTTCCAGAGGATAAATACTGGGGTGCTCAAACGGAGCGCTCTCGGCAGAATTTCCCCGTTGGTGGGGAAAAAATCCCCATAGAAGTTGTTTATGGCCAGGCCATTGGCAAAAAAGCCTCGGCCATTGTCAACAATGAGATGGGACTCCTTCCAGAAGATAAGTGCGCAATGATTAAAGACGCTGTCGATACAATTCTTGCAGGGGAGCTCGATGACCATTTTCCCCTCGTTGTTTGGCAAACGGGTTCTGGGACCCAAACCAACATGAACGTCAACGAGGTGATTAGTAATTTTTCTATCAAAAAAGCTGGGGGAGAGATGGGATCAAAAAAGTCCCTCCACCCCAATGATGATGTCAATAAATCGCAATCCTCCAACGACACCTTTCCCACCGCTGCCCACATCGCAGCAATCCTAAAAGTTCAAGAGCACCTTCTTCCCTGTCTCCATGTTTTCTTAGATGGACTGAACGAAAAAGCCGAAGCTTTTAAAGACATTGTGAAAATCGGTCGCACACACCTTATGGATGCCGTTCCCCTCACCCTTGGCCAAGAGTTTTCCGGGTATGCCGCAATGATCGAATATGGCATCAAAGCAATCGAAAACGCCCTTCCCCACCTGTCAGAAATTGCCCTTGGTGGTACTGCCGTGGGAACAGGACTCAACACCCCACCCGGATTTCCAGAAAGGGTGGCTGAAGTGATCTCAGAGCTCACTGGTCAAACCTTTAAAACCGCACCGAATAAGTTTGAAGCAATTGCCGCTGATGATGGAATCGTTGAGATGTCAGGAGCCCTTCGTCAAGTTGCCGGCTCCATCCTAAAAATCACCAACGATATCCGATGGATGGCCTCTGGCCCTCGCTCAGGGATAGGGGAGCTCATCATACCCACCAATGAACCAGGTTCTTCCATTATGCCCGGCAAAATTAACCCGACCCAATGTGAATCTCTCTCTCAAATCTGTATCCAAGTGATGGGAAATGATATGGCAATCGGTACCGCCGGCTCGCAGGGAAACTTTGAGCTTAATGTTTACCGCCCCGTCATGATCTATAACCTTCTTCAGTCGATGCAACTCCTCGGCGATGGGACCAAAAACTTCTACGAAAGATGTCTCAAAGGTATCGAAGCTAATCTCGAACAAATCGAGATCCATGTCAAACGCTCTCTCATGCTAGTTACTGCTCTCAATCCAGTCATCGGCTATGACAAAGCAGTCGAAATCGCTAAAAAGGCTCATAAAGAAAATAAGACATTAAAAGAGGCAACCCTAGAACTTGGTTACCTCTCCGCTGAAGAGTTCGACAAAGTTGTCGATCCCTCTAAGATGACTGGCAATTAATGTTGCGCACGATTTGAAGTTTCTCTGACTGCTCGAATAATTTTAGCGATATCAAAGTTGACAGTGACCCAAAGACGTCCGCTATTGACAGCATCGACAGTCGCATAAACCATGCCACAAGTAGCAACAGCTCCTACGAGCCAAGCATACCCATCTTTTTCAGTTTGATAAGAAGCAAGAAAGGCCGCACCAACACCTGCTAGCATTGCAGCTGTTTTCCCCTTGCATCGAAAAACTGATATCCAATTCCTGCAGCGGCGAGAAGTGCAATTCTCATGATTCCCAAAGCATTACTTTGAAAGGTGTCATCTGGGACTTGTCTAGTCGGTTCAGATGTATTAAAATGTGTGTAAACTAATTTTTGTAAACCCATAGTACTCCTCATTGGTAATTTTGAGGATACTATAAAGGTTACAATAAATTTTCCTTATAGAAAAATTTACTTGTCATTGATGTGGAGCCCTAAACGGGCAAGGAGGAAACGGCACACCAAAATGGGGTGATGGAGGGCAGACTTAAAAAGATTGGTATAGGTGACACTCCCGATCGATTTTTGGAGAAGAAAAGGAGCATTTTCTGCAGCGTCGGCAATCCAATCAGGATAGGGAGGGGGCGTTGGGGGGAGTTTATTTAAGGAGAAGAAACCAACACCCTGAGTTTCGGAGGTAAGGATTGGTTTTCCATCGGCTATAATGCATTCAAAGAGGTGGGTGAAGCGGGCGAGCTTATTGAGAGGTGTATACTCAGCAACTTTGCGGGAGATGGTAACCTTGTAGCCTGTCTCCTCTTTCATTTCGCGGAGGACTGCCTTTTCTGGAGTCTCGTTTGCATCAATCCCTCCACCGGGGAGGACCCATACAGGGACATCGCGTCTCTTAATGAGGAGAATCTCTTTTCCATCTTCTGAAAAGATGATCCCATTGACACTTTCTTCTTGATGATTCATAGTCATATTATTATATATTTACAGGTGTTATGCGACTAGGTCAATGTTTTATTCTTCTTCTTTTGTTTTTATGTGGGTGCGAGAAATATTATTTGTCGGTGAAGCGGGAATATGTCGATCAGAGTAAGCTGGCGAGTACCTATGTGGGGAGTCCTGATGCGCGACAGAAAAATCCACCGAAGGGACAAGAGCTGATTTTGGAGTGGCGCCTTCCGATGGAGAGCGTTGATGAGAAGATGGTCCTTGTTTTAGATGTTCTGTATAAGAATTACGCGCAAGAGACGATTTCTTATCCTGTGCTTCGCCGAAGAGGACTTGTCATCTATTCACTTCTTGGAGATGAGTATAAAGAGAAGAATGGCTTTCTAACCTATAAGGCTGAGATTCGAACGGGAGAGGGAGAAGTCCTTAAAGAATGGAAGCAACAGCTTTGGACTGAGCTCATCGTTATTGATTAATCACCATTTTTCAAGAAAGCACTTTCAAATCATATACCATTAATATATTGACCTATGTGTGCACACCCATGTGTATAGCTAAATCTCCCAGGGCCATTCCTCATATCATTTAACCATTGTGACCTATGTATACAGTGCCATCTGCATAGGTAAGTTTCCCCAAGCCATGCTTCATACCATTTACCCAATCACCCTCGTATGAAGCACCATTTTCATAAGTAAAAGTTCTTTTTCTATTAATAGAGTTTTGAAGTAAATTCCCATGAGTTGTTAGGGGGATGTAATATTCTTGAGGTTTGAGAGATAACTTTTGTAAATGGGTTTTATCTCCGCTTTTTACAATTTTTCTTTTCTTTGTCGGTGGTTGAGAGCTTTCTAAAAGACTTTCTGTAGGGATCCTATTTTCTTCGTTATTTCTCCCATCTGTTTGTAGGGGTGTTGTTAAGTTTTGCTGAATTGAAAATGGTGTATTTACTTGATATTCTCTAGATCTGGTTATTGATCTGTTAGTTTCCATATTTACCTCCTGTTCGAGGCAAAGATGATAGCAAATAACTCTAAAACTAGTTAGCTTATTGTCTCTTCCTGGGATGAAGGATATCTATCTAATCTTCATATTTATACTGCCACCAACGCCCTTTCAACAATGAAGTGCAACAAACAGATGAAATTTAAACTTGTCTGAAG
>CBEWFH010000138.1:0-3945 GCA_965555895.1 uncultured Simkaniaceae bacterium | reverse complement strand
TGCGACACTTTAGTTTTGCACAAGCTTATGACATTTTAGTTTTGCGTTGACAGGAAAATGTTTGAATTGATTTCTTTCCAGGTGCGGAAAGAGGCACCCATAACTTTATGAGCAAAATGTTTTCCTTTTTCTCCCATTTCAAATGCAAATTTATTATCATTTAAAAGTTTTTCCACTGCTTCGATAAGGTGAGGCTGGGCGACCTTCATCGCTGCCCCTGCATGGGTCATTCCTCGGTCGAGATTTACTTGTTTGTGCATGTAAGGGCCGTAAAGGGTGGGAATCCCTATTTTTGCAGGTTCAAAAATATCATGTCCTCCAATCCCTTTTACAAAGCTTCCCCCAACGATGGCGAGGTGGGAAAGACGGTAACATTTAGGGAGAACCCCCATTTGGTCAACAACACGAATTTGTGGATGGTGAATTAAATTTTTCACTCTAGCAAACCGTTCGGGATGACGGGGGACAATTAAAACCTTAAGATTGGGATCGAGAGAAAGGGCAGGAATGAGACTTTTATAGAGAAGTTCTTCCTCTCCTTCATGAGTCGAACCAAGGGTAATCACTCGATCTGTAGGCTTAAGTTTGAGCTCTTTCCGAAATTCATCGAGTTCATCAAGCTTTGCTCCTGGGATGTCAAACTTTAGGTTCCCGGTAATGGTGAGCTTCTCAGGGCGAATCCCCAGTTTTAGGAATCGTTCCATGTAACTCTCCCCCTGAATGCAAAAGTAATCGACCGACTTAAACAAGAGGCGGCTAAAGGAGCGGGTTGCTAAATATCTTTTCATCGATTTTTCAGAGAGCTTTCCATTGACGACTACGATTTTTCCTCCCTCTTTTTTTACCTCTCTCATCAGATTAAACCAATAGTCCCCCTCTACAAGGATGAGAAGAGCAGGTTTTATCTCTCGAACAAAAGGTTTGATAATCCACGAAAAATCTAGGAGAAGATAACCAATACCATCTGCCTCAGGAATAGATTTTTTTGCTTGCTCCTGCCCTGTTTCAGTGACTGTTGTTACATAAATAAATGCATCTGGATGGGTTTTTCGGATGTGGGGGACAAGGGTAGAGAGGGCTTTGGTCTCTCCCATCGAAACGGCATGTAGCCAAATGACTGGATCTTTAATCCCTTTAGGAACTGCGGGATGAAGTCTTGCAAAAAGACTTTTCCGATACTTCCCTTTAAAGATGTAATCAATAAGTAGCTTTGGAAAGAAGAGGATCAAGAGAAAGTAGAGGGCTAAATCATATAAAATGCGCATCATCCCTTCACAACAATATTTAAAAGTTTTTCGGGAATGAAAATCACCTTCACAATATCCCCTGTAAGGTGTTTCGCCATTTTTTCATCTTTTTGAACGGCTTCAAGAAGTGTTTCTTTGGTTTGCCCTTTGGGAAGATCCCACTTTCCGCGGAACTTTCCATTTACTTGGATGACATAGGTTGCACTTGCTTCTGTCAGATATTTTGGATCAGCCTTCGGGTATGGAGTATACATGAGAGATTCTGTATGACCAAAATGTTCCCAACATTCCTCAGCAATATGGGGTGCAAAAGAGGAAAGGGCCTGGACAGCCATCTCGAGCCCTTTTTTCGGATAACTTGGGAGTCTAGTAAAAGCATTCACAAACTCCATCATTTTCGCAATCGCAGTATTAAAAAGCATCTTTTCAATATCTTGCTGAACTCCATAGCTAAGCTTGTGGGCTAGTTTCATTCCTTCTGGGTCTTCTTCATCAGTCACCTTATCAGAAAAAACCATGGCATAAAAACGGTCTAAGAAACGGCGACACCCACTAATAGCCTCACTATTCCATAGCCTTTCCTTATCAAAAGGGCCCATGAACATTTCATAGAGGCGAAGGGAATCGGCCCCATACTCTTCTATGATTTCATCGGGGGCGACTCCATTGAGTTTTGACTTTGACATTTTTTCGATCATCTCGACCAGATCTTTCTGACCAAGGGCTTTTTCAGGCTCAACATAACCACCAGCTACCTTCTTATAAGACTTGGCGGTGACAAGGCCCTGGTTCCGGAGTGTTTGAAAAGGTTCAACGGTCGAAACAAAACCGCAGTCATAAAGTACCTTATGCCAAAACCGGGAATAGAGGAGGTGAAGGACAGCATGTTCGACTCCCCCCACATACATATCGACAGGCATCCAATACTTTTCTTCTGCTTCTCCCCACGCTTCGTTTTCATTTAAGGGATCGCAGAAACGGAGATAATACCAACACGACCCTGCCCATTGAGGCATGGTGTTGGTTTCCCTTTTCGCTTTTTTCCCTGTTTTGGGATCGGTAATGTTAATCCATTCAGGGACATTATCAAGAGGTGTTTTCCCTTCACACTGGGGCTTATATTCGGTGAGCTCAGGCAAGGTAAGGGGAAGCTCATCAAGATCTAAAAGACGCTTCGTCCCATCTTCAAAGTGGAGAATTGGGAAGGGCTCTCCCCAATATCTTTGACGAGAAAAAAGCCAGTCGCGGAGTTTATATGTGATACATCTTTTTCCACACTTCGTTTCTTCAAGCCAGTTAGCAACCGCTTCTTTAGCAGCTTCCATCTCGAGACCATTGATGTCGAGCTTATCACTTTTTCCATTGATGATTGTCCCACCGGTACTCCAACACCTTTTCCCCGCTAAAACTTCAACACGAATATCCTCTTTTGTTATCCCTTCTGGAACTTCTTCTATAATAGGATCGTAAGGGGGAACAACAGGAAGACCATACTTTTGAATAAACTCAAAGTCTCTTTCATCTCCTCCCGGAACTCCCATGACAGCGCCCGTTCCATATCCCATGAGGACATAATCAGCGACCCAAATAGGAATCAGCTCATCGTTTATAGGGTTGATCGCATAAGATCCTGTCCAAACCCCATTCTTTTCTTTAGCAAGTTCTGTCCGCTCAAAGTCACTCTTCTTAGCTGTCTCTTTAATATAATTATTAACTTCTTTTTCTTGCCCAGAGGCCGTGATTTCCTTAAGCAAAGGGTGCTCCGGGGAAAGGACCAGAAAAGTTGTTCCAAAAAGGGTGTCGTGACGAGTGGTAAAGACGGTAATTTTCTGCTTGGTCTTATTTTCTAAGAAGTTGACCTTTGTCCCAACGCTTCGTCCAATCCAGTTCCTTTGAAGGGTCTTTAAATAGTCTGGCCAATCAAGAAGGTCCAAATCCTTTAATAGACGCTCCGCATATTCGGTGATCTTTAATACCCACTGCCGAAGGGGTTGCCTCTCAACAGGATAACCACCCTCTTTTGACTTTCCATCCTCTACCTCTTCATTGGCAAGGACAGTTCCAAGTTCTGGGCAATAGTTTACTAAGATCTCAGCTTCGTAGGCAAGCTCCTTCTCGTAAAGCTTGGTGAAGATCCATTGCGTCCACTTATAGTACTTAGGATCACTCGTTGCAAACTCCCTGTCCCAATCATAACTAAAGCCAAGTGATTGTAGTTGCCTTCTATAAGTATTGATATTCTTTTCTGTGGTCTCTTTAGGATGGGCCCCTGTTCGGATGGCGTACTGCTCTGCCTGAAGGCCAAAACTATCCCACCCCATCGGATGAAGAACATTAAACCCTTGCTGCCGTTTATACCGAGCGAGGATATCTGTTGCTGTATATCCCGTCACATGCCCCACATGGAGCCCCGCACCAGAAGGATAGGGAAACATGTCTAAGATATAGTATTTTGGTTTAGAGGGATCAACTTCGGCCTTAAAGAGTTTCTTATCGTTCCAATGTTTCTGCCACTTCTTTTCAGTTTTTATGTGATTATATTTCATTGCGCTTATGAACCTATCCCGATAATAAATTTTTTGCTATTTTTCGGGCAAGGATATCAAACTGGTAAAAAAAAAGATAGTCTTTCATGGACATGATTCAGGGCACAGGAAACTAAAACAAATTTTTGAATCTATTGAGTAAGAGGAATAAC
>CBEWFH010000137.1:0-4024 GCA_965555895.1 uncultured Simkaniaceae bacterium | reverse complement strand
CCATTTCGATATTCCTCTGGTATTAAGTAACCTAGGGAACTATGAGGCCGCTCCTAAAGAAGCGCCGATAGAAATCTGCCTTGCAGTTATTGATTTTTCAGGTAAAGAAGCCCCATTTATCACAAGTACAGATTAATCTTCGTCTTGGAGGGAGATAGATTCATTCCAGCTGGGCTTCTTGAAAAGGAGGATGACGAAAGGCGCTGCGCAGGAGATGATCATCCCACCAAAGAGGAAGAGCTCAAAGAAGAGGAGACTTCCAGTGTCGACTTGATCGGGTGGGAAGAACCCAATGATCACGGCAAAGAGGGAGCCTAGGATCCCAACTCCTGCCACTAGCCACATCCCAAAGTTTCCTCCAGGGATTTTATAAGCCCGAGGTGTCTCAGGCTTTTTATATCGTAAGATAATTCCTGCCATAAACATTATAATATACATCACGAGGTAGAGCTGAGAGGCCAAGACAAGGAGGATCCAAAAAGAGCTATTGACGTTGGGCATGAAGAGAAAGACGGCAGAGATAATGGTGACGATGATCCCTTGGAAGACGAGCATGGCAACAGGCATACTGTTTTTATTAACTTTATGGAGGATGGGAGGAAAGTCTCCATCTTGGGCAGCAGCAAGGAGTCCTTTGGTAGGACCGGCGGCCCAAGTGCTCACTCCACCCATCGCTCCTAATGTGATCATGATAGCAATCACAGGGACTGCCCAGCCTAGATTATACGATTTAAGGAAGTAGGAGATCGCTTCGATTCCACCTGATACTAGGTTAATTTCAGCTTGAGGGATAACTACGGCAATTGCCAGGGTTCCCAAAAGAGAGAGGATGACGATAATCAGTGCAGAAATAAGAATTGCTCGAGGATAGTTTTTCTGGGGATTTTGAACGTCATGTGCATGGACGGAAGACATCTCCATTCCAGCGAAGCCTAGAAGGACTCCTGTTAAAAGGGCGAGTTGTTTAGGACTACTCAGATCAGGAATAAAAGAGCTGAAAGTAAAGTCAATATGAGAAGGTTTCCCTTTATATATCCAGAGGATCCCAAGGGCAATAATTAATATCCCGGGGATTACGGTTCCAATGATGACTCCGATTGAGCTGATCCACCCCGATATTTTCATCCCTAGAAGGTTGACTAGGGTGGCTAGCCAAAAAGTTCCGAGGATCATACAAAAGAGATAGAGGGTGTTGCTCGCTAAGGCCGGATTAAAGCTGAAGGCGATGGTTCCTGCAATAAAGGAGAGGATGGTGGGATACCAAACGACATTTTCGATCCATAGAAGCCAGGCTGCTAAGAAGCCGAGGCGGTGTCCCATCGCAGCTTTTACCCAAGCATAGACTCCACCCCGCTCAGGCCATCCTGTTGCTAGTTCGGCTGAAACAAGGGAAACAGGAACAAAGAAAAGAGCAATCGAGACGATGAAATAAAAGAGGGAGGAAAAACCATATTCTGCTGTGATTGGCCAGTTTTTAATGCTGCAAATCGCAGCAACGTTAATCATTGCGAGTAAAAAGATACTAAGTGAACGTTTTGACTTCATAACAATTTTTGTTTAATGATATTTTGATCTTCAATATAACACATGTTGTATGATCTTGAAAACGAAAACCCTTATTTTTGCACTAATTTTTTTTCCTTCTATTTTCCTTTTTGGAAAAGAGGGAGAAATTCAAGAGAAAATTGAAGCACTCACTGAATTTTTTGTCGAAGATCACTCGATTACGAGTATTAGCGTGGTAGCAATCGGAAGGGAAAACCATCAGAAGTTTGAGCAAATAATTACGAAAGGGAACCTTTCCCTTAAATCACTGATCCCTGTGAATCAACATACCGAGTTTCGAATTGGTCCCATCACACAACTTTTTACGGCTGGGGTTTTAGCCTATTTTGTTCAAGAAGGGCAGGTGAGTTTAAATGATCCCGTCTCAAAGTTTCTTCCAAAATCGATGACGCTCCCCACTTATAATGGAAAAGAGATCACCCTTGGAGATTTAGCGACCCATACCTCAGGCCTTCCCGATATGCCCTATTCACTTTCAAGTCGCTCTTCATTTACCATTAGTCAAATGTATCGCTTTCTTTCGAAGTTTGAGCTTCCAAGGGAGCCTGGAACAAAATATGAATATTCGAACTTTGGGTATGCTTTTTTAGTAAATCTCCTTTCACGTCTCTCTAAAAGAGTTTATCCAGATCTCATCGAGCAGGTCATTGTTTCTCCCTTGAACTTGAAAGATACCACTTTTATCCTCACAAGAGAGCAGAAGTCTCGCCTTGCAACGGGGTATGAACTTGGGAAGGGGATTTCTCCACTTCTCAATGAGAAGATTTATTCCGTTTTTATTGGTTCAGGTTGTCTTTATTCGTCTCCAAAAGATATGCTTACTTTTCTCTCTTTTAATATGCACAAGGAAAAGACTAGCCTGAATGCAATCCTCCCGATTATGCAAACACCTTATCATACCTTTAAGAATTTTCAGGTGGGACTAGGATGGAAGATTACATCCTTTGCAAATCTTAAGGAAAAGCTCTACTTAGTTGAGGGAAATCTCTTTGGTTTTGCGATGTATATGGGGATGATTCCAGAAACAGACACAGGTGTTGTGGTCCTATTTAATCATGGAGAATTTAATCCAGGACCTCTTGCTGAAGATATTTTAAAAACTATGAATAGACAATGAAAGTTTTTATCATCCGAAAAATTCCTGATGTTGGTGAAAAACTATTAAGAGAGTATTTTGAAGTTTCCACCCACCCTGAAAATACCGTTTTACCTAGAGAAAAGCTGATTGAAGTTGTTAAAACCTGTGATGGGATTTTAGCAACGATGCCCGATAAACTAGATAGTGAAGTGTTATCCCATGCAGGTCCCTTAAAGGTTATAGCGAATTATGCGGCAGGACTTGATAACATCGATCTCGAGTATGCAAAAGAAAAGGGGATTCAGGTCTTTAATCTCCCTGATGTTGGGACGAATAGCACTGCCGATATGACATGGGCCCTTTTTCTCGCTTTTATCCGCCATATCCCATTTGGTGACCGTTTTGTTCGCGAGGGGAAGTGGGGTGCTTGGAATCCTGATCTTTGCATGGGGAAAGAGCTCGCTGGAAAAACTTATGGTGTTATTGGATATGGTCGCATTGGACAGGCTGTTGCTCGTCGTGCCCTTGGCTTTGATCTCAATGTTGTTGTCTATCACCGCTCTCCAAAAGAGCTCGAAGATCCCCGAATGAAACAACTTTCATGGAAGGGGTTTTTAGCTTCAGTTGATTATTTTTCTCTTCATACTCCGCTGACCCCAGAAACAAGGGGTTTGATCAATACTCAAACCATCAAAATGATGAAGAAACGTCCTGTTCTTATCAATATGGCGCGGGGGCCCATTGTCGATACCAATGCCCTTGTTCAGGCGCTAAAAAAAGGACAGCTCCGTGGAGCTGCCCTCGATGTGACCGATCCCGAGCCACTGCCCGGTGATCACCCACTTTGCAGTTTGGACAACTGCCTTCTTGCTCCTCATGTTGGGACAGCAACGATTGATTGCCGCATGAATTCTGCAAGTGAAGCTGCCCAAAACCTTATTAACGCACTTACCAATTAAGGATACCTTGTTTGTTGGTAAATGAGCCGTTTTTTTCCAAGTGCACGTAGAAGATTTGTATTTGCATCAATTGGCTCAAAGGTCTTTGAAGCTTTAGCAAATCCTGTAACACCAAAGTCTGCCCAAGCAGCAAATCTACGTGAGGTTGTGCTTGTGTAAACGTTAAATGCTTTAGAAGCCACTGTTGAATCAACAATGGAGGATGTTTGCTTCCAGGGCTCCTGCGTCTCCTCTTAGTGTAGTTAAACTTATAGGACTTGTAGTGCCAAACTCCCACCCAACAATCATATAGCCATTGCTACTAATATCGATCCGTGGCTGAGCAACTGTTGACCCTGCAGGACCGGTAACGTTTACCGGGATCCAAGTAGTAGCACCAAATCTGAACAGTTGGGGTTGCTGTAGTAATCCATACAAGTGA
>CBEWFH010000136.1:0-4057 GCA_965555895.1 uncultured Simkaniaceae bacterium | reverse complement strand
AGATAGGATCTCAAAAGGAGTTGAGGCCTAATGACTGTTTACACAGTTTAGATTATACTCCCCTCGTCTATATGTTATGGATTTTAGGATGGGGAATCGCCATTCAATGGTACAACCCTTTTGCTCTCGAAAAATTTCATTCAAGCCCGGTTGCTATAAATTGGGGACTTTTCCTTATGGGAATCACATGGATGTTTGGGGATATACTGTTAATAATTTCCTCATTAAGAGATGGCACCCACTCCCTCTTATTGTCATTGCAAATGCTTTGATAATCATCTGTCTTCTTGGGATGGCTATTGCGAGCTCTTTGCTCCCTTTTGCTTGGCCCAATATTCTTAATCTGATCTCAATCAATGCGCCTAAAGGTGTCCAAGGGAAGGTCATGGGAATCAGCCAATACTTCTCGCTCTGTGAGCTTTATTATTGCAACATCCCTCGGTAGTTTTCTTGCTATATCCAAGCTCAATTTAATCTTTTACTTTGCGGCCCTTTTCGTTTTTGTTAGCTTCCTCTTCACTTTACTGAAATATTTGCGCATAAAAAAAACCACTCAAAAGAGTGGTTAATTTCGTATAAGAAATTGGTGATCACTAACTTGCAGCAACTTTCTTTTCATTGACAAACTTAATGACATCTCCAACAGTGCGAAGCTTTTCAGCTTCCCCTTCTGAGATTTCAAAACCAAACTTCTCTTCGAAGGTCATGATTAGCTCGGTGAGATCTAAAGAGTCTGCATTGAGATCTTCAACGAAAGATTTCTCCGCATTAACCTCTTCACGATCAACTCCAAGTTGTTCCACAATAATATCAATCACTTCCTGTTCTACTGACATAAAGCAAATTTCCTTTTTTCAAATATTTTTAAAACTTTTTCATCATTCTTATGCAATCATGCCCCCATCAACGGTGAGCACTTGTCCAGTAACATAATCAGACATGTAACTCGCTAAAAACACCGCTGCATGGGCGATTTCTTTAGGATTCCCTAGGCGACCCATGGGAACCCTCTTTAATATTCCTTCTCGTTGTCCTTCAGTTAGAACATCGGTCATTGGGGTTTCAAAAAAGCCTGGAGCAATACAATTCACATTAATATTTCGAGGCCCTAGCTCTTTAGCAAGAGACTTAGTAAACCCAACCATTCCGAGTTTCGATGCAGAATAATTAACCTGACCGGGATTTCCTGTCAAGCCAACTATCGAGGCTACATTGATAATTTTTCCTTTTCGCGCCTTCATCATTGGGCGAACTAAAGCATGACTTAAGTTATATACCGACTTGAGATTGGTATTCATCACCTGGTCCCAATCATCCTCAGACATCTTCATTAAGAGGCCATCGCGAGTAATCCCTGCACAGTTAATGAGGATATCAACCCCATCCCACTCTTTTAAGAGCTTTTCTATCGAAATGTTTACCTCTTTTTTATTAGCAACATTAACGGTATCAGACCAAAACTTTTGGTCAGGAGAAACTTTAAATTCTTTAAGGGTTTCAACAACTTGGTTAGCGCGCTCTAAATTCGTTCCCATAATTGCAACATCTGCACCCTCTTCAGCAAATGTGAGAGCGATCTGTTTTCCAAGACCTGAAGTTCCACCTGTAATAAGTGCCCGCTTTCCTTTAAGTAATCCCATTTACTGCTCCTTGGCTTAGTGCCTGTAAATCTTCACCTTTTTCAATGCTGAGTGTCGACCCTTTCACCCCAATTTTGCGGTTCATTCCACTGAGTGTTTTTCCGCACCCAATCTCAATAAAAAGTTCCACTCCGCTCTCTTCCATTTTCCGTATTCCCCTTTCCCAACGAACTGGAGAGACAACCTGATCGATCATATTTTCTCGAATCTCACCCTCAGAAACAAAGTCTCCGGGAACATTCATTACAAGATCAATTGAACTGTCGCTCAAAGCAACAACATCAATTTTCTCCTTGAGTTTACTCTTTGCCTCTTCCATTAGGCCACTATGAAACGCCCCTGAAACATCGAGCGGAATGACCCGCTTAGCTCCTTTCTTTTTCAATAATGCACTCGCTTTTTCAACCCCTGGAATCGTTCCGGAAATAACTACTTGTCCTGGGCAGTTCAGGTTAGCAATCCATACACCCTCGATAGGATCAACAACTACACTAACCTCTTCAGGCTTCATTCCCAAGGCAACTGCCATCGTTCCAGGAGAATTAACCCCCACATCATACATGTACTCGCCTCGAGCTCTAACAAGGTCTATTCCCTCTTGAAAACTCAAACGTCCAGATACAGTCAGCGCAGAATACTCCCCTAAGCTAAGCCCTCCTACTACCGATGGAACCAGATCAGGACATTCCTGTTTAAAGACTCTCCAGAGAGCAATACTCATCACATAGATGGCAATTTGACTATTCTTCGTAAGGGTAAGCTCTTCAGCTGGTCCCTCAAAAATTAACTTAGAAAGGCTAAAGCCTAACCGCCCATCCGCTTCTTCAAAAGTTTCGCACACAATGTTAAAAGAATTATAAAAGTCTTTTCCCATGCCAACATACTGAGCACCTTGCCCAGGGAAAATAAAGGCTACTTTCTTATCCATTGTCGACCTCATACGTTAGCGCTGCAGCACCCCAAGTTAGCCCTGCTCCAAAACCAAAGAGAATAATCCTCTCTCCCCGCTTAATCTCTTTTTCTCTCACCAGCTCGTCAAGGGCAATTCCAACTGATGATGCAGAGGTATTTCCATACTTGTGAATCGTTAAATAGACCTTCTCACTCGGGACTTTAAAGCGCCTCGCTAAAGCTTCGATAATCCGGATATTTGCTTGATGGGGAACCATCCAACTTATACCCTGTTCATCGAAACCAGAAGCATCCAAACAAGCCTTCACAGCCCCTGCCATCCGCCGTACAGCATGTTTAAAGACCTCTCGTCCCTCCATCTTAATAAAGTGCTCACCAGCTTCAACGGTTTCCACCGATGCAGGCCGCTTCGATCCCCCTGCAGGGAGAATTAGTAACTCAGACTGTTTTCCATCACACCCTAAAGAGACATTTTCGATCACATACCCAACCTTAGCATTGCTCACAACACAAGCACAAGCCCCATCTCCAAACAAAATGCAAGTATTCCTGTCTTCATAATCGACAATCGAAGACAGCTTTTCCGCTGCAATAATTAAAACATTATTATACATCCCCGACTCGATGTAAGCCTTGCCCATACTTAGTGCATAAATGTAGCCCGTACATGCCGCCTGCACATCCATCGCAGCAGCATTCACCGCACCGATTTTTTCCTGAATGAGACAAGCTGTACTAGGAAAGATATAGTCAGGGGTAAGGGTTGCAACCAATATAAGATCAATATCTTCAGCTTTTACACCACTATCATCCAGCGCTTTTTTTGCCGCTTCATACCCCATATCCGAGGTAAATTCATCACTAGCAGCAAGGCGTCTCTCCTTCATACCCGTTCTTGAAGCGATCCACTCGTCCGAAGTTTCGACCATTTTCTCAAGATCTTGATTCGAAAGGATCTTTTCTGGCAGATAGGCGCCGAGACCAATAATTTTTGCTTTACAACTCATCGTAAAATCATTCCTTTAGAGTTAGATAAAGAATGATACCTAAAAAACCATTAAAACTAAAGCCTCAAAATTCAAATTTCTCCTCACTAGACAAAAAAACCAACAGTTAATAATAAAGTATTGTTTATATGTTTTTTAAACTGTTTTTTTGATATAATAGTTATATTCTGCCCTTTCAACAATAGACTTGTTGCGATTTAAATCTTTAGGGCTTTCTGATAAAGTTTTTCGAATAGATGTAGAGGCGAGCAGATGATTGAAGGACTTTTAAAACGAGCTAAACGTGAAGAACGAACCATGAGAGCCTTAAGCAGGAGTGAGTATTCGTCAATTTAATGAGTTGGTTATTTTCTTCGAACAACCACTTTTCTATGCCGCAAATCAAAAGAAAAGGGTACGCGGTATTGGAGGAGGACGCAAAGGAATATTGGGAAAGATTGAGACAAAAACACCCTGATAGTCGATGAGGGTAAGGAGATCCGATTTATCTCACCTACG
>CBEWFH010000135.1:0-4089 GCA_965555895.1 uncultured Simkaniaceae bacterium | reverse complement strand
TCATTTGAATTGGGATTTATGCTCTCTTCCTTTATGTCTTTTGATAAGAAAAAGGATAAATTTTAGACGTTTTTCCATCCAGAGTTCATTTTTGTAACACTACCGAGTAATTAAGCGCCGCGCTTGTCTCTGCTGCTTCCTGAGTCTCTTCCAGAGCCCTTGCGGCGGATGAGGTGAGGAGATTTTCTTGCAGAGGTGAGGACTGGATTAAGAATATTGGCCTGAAAATTGAAGTTTGCTTGATTGAAAGATGCTTTAAGGGCATCGAGATTTTGAGAAAAGATTTTGACTGATTCAGGACTCCCCTTCAGCTGGATATTAAAAGAATTAGGGGCAGTACTATATTGTTCGAGGATGATCTCTACTCCATTGAAAATAGAGCCGGGCATATTGATATTCATTGTTGTTGTTGTGATCCCCTTGTCCTGCTGTATGAGCATCACACCCCCCATTTTTTCGAAGAGTTCGGTTACATCTGCAGAAAGTTTCGAGTATGCAGGGGCTGCAGCTGAAGGCTCAGTAGCAGGGATGGGAACATCGAAGGAAGGAAGGGGAATCCCAGCAGTATCGGTATTAGCTTCGATGAAAGAGCTATCATCATCTTTTTTCCCTTGACCCATTTCTCCTTGACCACCCTCCGTGGAAGCAGGAACAGGAATCCCTTCAATAGTTGTAGCTGTTTCCCCCTCTTTTCCCACTTTTTGATTCCGTACTTCTTGGGGGGTGAACCTTTGGAAAGGACTTGCTTCTTTTAAGGGAGTATCGGTAGGTTTGGGGACAACTCCTTGCTGAATTTGCTCTTCAGGAGTTTTAGGTTTCTCTTCTCCAGAAAGATCCCCTTCTTTGGGCTGAGCTTGGAAAGGACCATTTTTAGTTTCATCAGTCCCTGTTAACCCCTCTTCCATTGTAGGAGAAGTTTCTTTTTTTTCTTTTGGAGCGGGAGCAATACCCTCTTCTAACTTCTGGGGTTGTTCTTCTTCTAGCTTTGAAGGAGCTGTCTCTCCTTCTTTCCCTTGAGATGTTTCATCTCTTGGAATTATTTTTTCCTGAGGTGTAGTCCATTGTGGGGGTTTCTTCTTAAGGGCTTCTAGGTCACTTGTCTTTGGTTGAAAAGCTAAGAGGGAAGAGTCATCTTCTTTCTTTTTTGATGTCCCTTGCTCGTCCCCTTTTTCTTCTTGGGAAGGCTTTTGAACTTGCTTTGAAGGGGGCGTTTCTGAAGGTTGCTCCCCGGAAGGAGTTGATCCCTGTTGCTGCTGCTGGGACTGACTGAGTTGCTGAGGAGAAGTTTCCTCAAGTTCTCCTTGAAAAAAAGGGATATTTCCATAGGATTCTTGTGGTTGAGGTTTTCCTCCCGATGTTCCTCCTTCTTGCTGAGATCCAGAAGAGGATTGTTGTTGCGGAGGTTGCGCAGCTGGAGGCTGCTGCGCACCAGTTTGAGAATTATCGGTTTGGTCTCCTTGACCCTGAGGCTGCGCAGAAAAATCCTGACCTGTTTGAGGCTGCTCACTTTCTTGATTGAGCTCAACACCTTCGGTAGAAATAGACTCTTGTGGTGGGGCGGTGAAAGAAGACCCTTCTTCCGGAGCAACTTGCCGGCGGATTCCTCCCGACTCTTTATCGAAAACATTATCGAGCTCATCTTTATCACTCATAAACTCAGAAAAGGAACTGGAAGCGGGAGAGGGAGTAGGAGTTTCTTGTACATTTTCATCCTCTCCTTCTTCTTCCTCTTTAGGAAGATTTCGCGTATTTCTTTTTTGCGTTTCATCCGATTCATCGATCTTCATGACCTTCTTAAATTTCTCAGGGTCGATCTTATCAGAAGGTTCTTCTTCAGGAGGATTAAAGGGGCGTTGGATATCTCCTTTTACTTTATCAGGATCCACGGCTTGCTCCTATCTTTTGTGTTTTTTTGAAGTATGCATCGCTGTTCCGAGCTCATCGTTCTCAAGTCCCTCTTCGTAAACTTCGATGGCTTTCATCTCTTTATCCCACTCTTTTCGATGGAGGTTTAGTTTTTCAATATCTTGTTGTTTTTTAAGCATTTCCTTGCGAGCAGCCTCTACAGCAAGTTTAGCTAATTCAACCTGCTCAATTTGGACTTCAACCTCTTTTTTTTTTTGCTTAAGCTCTTCTTCAACGACTTTAATGTATTCGCGTATCATTTTAATTTTGTCGGAAGTGGTCCCTTTATCGAGGACTTCACGAAGCTGAGCCAGTTTGTCTTTTCTGTGCTGAAAGGTTTGATCGCGCTCTTTTTCAAGCTCTTTTTGTTTTTGCTTTTCTATTTCGAGCTGCTCTTTCTTTTCTTTTAAGATGCGCTCAGCCTCTTCAAGCCTTCGTTGTTTAATGCGGACGAGCTGTTCGAGAGGATACTTTTCTTTCATAGCTACCTAAATAGAGCCTGTAGTTGCTCCATGGTTTCTTCAAAAGTGCACTCTTCATCCACTTTCTGCTTCAAAAAGCGGTTCACCTTGTCGACATACTTAATGGCAAAGTCAGCTTGCTTATCCGATCCGGGTTTATATTCTCCAATTCGAATGAGAAGCTCATTTTTCTTATAGTTTGCAAGAACTTCACGAACCTGCCCAATCAGCTTTCTGTGTTCTTCACTCGTAATACTGGGAAGGATCCTACTTACAGAACCAAGGACATCGATAGCAGGATAATGGTACTGACGAGCCAATTCACTTGAAAGGATGATGTGACCATCGAGAATAGACCGGACCTCATCGGCAACCGGTTCATTCATGTCATCCCCAGCAACAAGGATTGTATAGAAAGCTGTGATCGATCCCTTTGCGGAATTTCCAGACCGTTCAAGAAGGCGGGGAAGCGTTGCAAAAACCGATGGGGTATAACCTGCTCTTGCTGGAGGTTCTCCTGCAGCAAGACCCACTTCACGAAGAGCACGAGCAAAACGGGTGACAGAATCCATCATTAAAATGACTGTTTTCCCTTGGTCCCGGAAATACTCTGCAATCGAAGTTCCAACGTATGCGGCATTTAGACGAAGCTGTGCTGCTTGATCAGATGTTGAAACAATAATAACTGAACGGGCAAGCCCTTCCGGTCCCAAATCATGTTCGATGAATTCACGGACCTCACGTCCCCTCTCACCAATGAGGGAAATGACATTGACATCCGCTTTTGCATAACGGGCTATCATTCCGAGAGTTGTTGATTTACCACCACCTGCAGCAGCAAAAATACCAATTCTTTGTCCCCGGCCAGCCGTCAAAACTCCATCAATGGCACGGATGCCGACAGAGATCGGCTCAGTAATCATCTCTCTTGTAAGGGGATCAGGTGGGGGATTAATAACCGAATAGATTTCTTCGAGTTCTAAAGGACCCTTTTCCTCGAGATCGAGGAGGCGTCCCAAACCATCTAAAACCCGGCCAAGTAGCTGAGGACCAACTTTAATATGAAGAGGAAGTCTTGTTGGGATCACCTCCGATGAAGGGCCTATACCAGTCATTTCTCCAAGAGGAGAGAGAAAGACTTCTTCTTTGGTAAAGCCGACAACTTCTGCAATAAGAGGTTCACCTTCTCTTTTAATAAGGCAGACCTCTCCCATTTTGACATTGGGAACAATTGCACGGATGAGCATCCCGACAATTTCGGTAATGCGGCCGTGAATGGTTGTCAGTTCAATATTTTCGAGATGTCCAATGAGTTTTTCAAAGTCGGGACCTTCAGTCATAAATGCCTTTTTATAAAATCCATACCCGTTTCTCATTGTATCCGAATAGAAGATTTAAGGCGAGATTGCAATAATACCATTCATAGAAAATAACTTGACAAATTGAGCTTAATCTTTAACCCAATTCTATAAGTTATTTTCGATAAATGGTTAGTGTTTAAAGTTGGATATTGAAGAGAGTTTTAATGTCACTAACAGCCGTACTTAAGAGAACCGAGGAGTATTCGAGTTCTTGTTGGGCTTTGGCAAGCTTTACCTGGATCAATAATAGATCACCAGGATTCATTGATTGCCCATTGGAATTGAGCTCTTGGATCTTTGACTGAGCATTTGAGAGTTGCGATTGTGAATCAGAAAGAAGTCCCAGGAACTTGTTGACCGGG
>CBEWFH010000134.1:0-4125 GCA_965555895.1 uncultured Simkaniaceae bacterium | reverse complement strand
TTACATCAAGCTTTTGAACATCATCATACCCTTTTGTCACCTCACCGAAAATGGTGTGATTTCCATTGAGCCACGGAGTTTCAGCAGTTGTGATAAAAAACTGACTTCCATTGGTTCCGGGGCCTACGTTAGCCATCGCTAAAAAACCTGGTTTATCAAAGGTAACACTAGAGGTGCATTCATCTACAAAGGGTTTTCCCCAAATCGATTCCCCACCAGCACCTGTCCCTGTTGGGTCTCCCCCTTGGATCATAAATTTCTTGATGATACGATGGAAGACAATCCCATCATAATATCCCTTTTCAGCAAGCTTCATGATATTTTCACACGCTTTCGGTGCAATATCGGGTTTGAATTCGAGCTCAATCATCCCTTGGGTTGTTTCCATCACAATCATTGTTTTTTTTTGTCATAACGTCTTTTTCTTCTTTTGCAAATTCAGTTACCATTCTAGGGTGGAGACAGAAAAACTTCAACCTGATATACCTAGAAAAAACGAGGTAAGCATGAAATGGATCCTACTAGTTCTTATTTTCATCATTTCAACTGCAAGTGCCCAAGTAACCTATATCTATAATAAAGATGTAGAGGGAAGGGAATCAAAAACGACATGGACTATTGATCATAAGGATGATACCCTCCAAATTAATGGAAAAAGCCTCAGTGGAGAGACTCTAATCGTCACCTCTCCAGGTAGAACAACCCAAAGCTTCAATCACAAATCTAAAAATGGACAGGATGAATACTCTATCGTCCGAGAAGGGACCAATCTTATTGCCCGAAAGGAGATCAATGGGGATAAAATTGAAAAGCGGTTTAGGGTTGGAAATGATCTCTGGGTTCAAGAATTTGATTTTTCCTTTAAGCCTTATATTCTCTCTGAGTTCCGAGACTTTAAATTTTCAATCGTTCACCCGAAAAAACTAGATCTTCACGATATGGTTGCCACAAAACAAGGCTTTGAAAAGCTTAACATCAATGGTAAAGTCTATGATGCTCTCAGGGTCAAAGTGACCCTTACCGGCTTCAAAAAGATGTTTTGGCATGCCGACCTTTGGTTTGATACCCAAGCAGGAGATCTCCTCAAATACATGGCAAATGAGGGACCAAATACACCCCTAAGTGTCATCACCCTTTTCTCCAAACAACTTGATTAGGCATTGTACCTAAAAGATTTCTATGCACTTTGCTCCCAGGTTTTTCTGTAGGGCAAAGCGCGGAAATCGCGGCAACTTGGTAAAGTTGTCGAGATCGAGCGCAAAGCCATGCAGATAAAGATGGGTCAAATTGCACGAAAAACTTTTAGGTACACTACCTAATCCTCTATGAGTTTTTGTCCTTTTTTAAAGAGGAGAATTACTCCTACAAAAAGGACAATAAAGACACTCGGCATGGCATAGATGGGGTTTGAATGGAGAAGTTCTATGAAGATCAATCCCACAACTGCTCCCCCAATATTTAGAAAGCTCATAATCGATGAAGCATTTGGTTTATCTGGAACGCGGAAAGTCGCAAGAACAGTAGCGTTGGAATAGAAAAGGGGAACTCCAAAATAGACGATAAACATTGGGAAGAAAAGAGTTAGAGGACCTACCCACCCTCCGTAAAATAAAATAGCAAGAATCAAAAGACCTATTCCCATAAAAGTCACACCTAGCTTCAACACAGTTTTAATCTTTAAAAAGGATGCGAAGCGGGCAGCAACAAAATTTCCCAAAAAATATCCTCCTGCCGGAATGAGATTAAAGAGGCCAAATTTATCGGCAGATATTCCCATCATTCCAATGATAATAACGGGAGCTGTTGCAGCAAAAATATAGATAATTGCTGTCGTTGCTCCAATCATAATAGAGTAGAGGACTAGGATTCGATTTTTGAAGTCTCGACGATAAGCACTGAAAACTATTCTCATTTTTATTGCTTCCTTCTCCTTTCCATTCCCTGTCTCAGCGAGACGAAAGACAAGATATAGAGTAAAAAGTCCATAGAGAAGGAGAAAATAGAAACAACTTTCCCATCCAAGGTAAGCAACTAAAAAACCTCCGATCGCTATGGCTATCCCGGGAATCACAGCAAAAGCAACCATTGTATAGGCAGTAATTTTTCGGGCATGCTTTTCGTAGTAATAATCACAAATAATCATAAAGGTCAGACTGAGTCCGGCACTCGCGCCGAGGGATGCAATCAATCTTGAAATAACTAGAAGGGTAAAGCTATTTAATGGCCCTGCAATCGCGCAAAAAAAAGTACCCACTAAAGAGATTCCAATCCCAATATAGAGAGCAGGCTTTCTTCCATACCTTTTGGCAAGGGGACTATAGATCAGTTGTCCTAAAGAATAACCGACTAAATAGATCATAACGGTGAGCTGAGCAACACTTGCACTGATGTCAAAACGGTCCATTAGGGAGGGGATAGCTGGGGTAAAAAGAGCTGCCCCAATCGATCCATAGGAGATAAGGACAATTAAAGTGAAAAGGGTCGGCTTCTTGACATTTAACCGATATTTCTCAGAACTGGGTTCTACTGGCGCGCTCAATGATTGATTATCCTCTCTATAGCATCGATCCACTTAGGATGGTCATTGAGCCCTTTTAAAAGATCAAGAGAGAAACCACCTTCTTGAATAAATAGCTCTTTATATTGGGATAATACTTCTTCTAGGGTTTCTAGGCAATCAGAGACAAACGCGGGGGAAAAAATAAGAACTCTTTTCTTTTGATTTTCAGCCAGTGATTTAAGAACTTGATCGGTATAGGGTTTAATCCAAGGAGCTTTTCCAAGCCTTGATTGGAATGATAGACTCCATTTTCCCTCTGGAATTTTTAATTGCTGAACAATACCCTTCGTGGTTCCGAGGCACTGCGCTGCATAGCACTTGGTGTTTTTTGCGCAGCAATCGCCTCTCTTTAAACATTTCCCCGTAGAATCGGCTTTTTGGATCTGCCTTTCAGGGAGGCCATGATAACTAAACAAAATATGATCATATTGAGTTAAATCATACTCTTTTGCCCTTAAGCAAAAGGCATCAATAAGTGCTGGATGCGTTGCATACTCAGAGATAAAGCGGACTTCAGGGATCACTTTCCACTTTGAGAGGATTTTAAAGACTTTTTGATGGACCGACCCAGTTGTCGCAGAGGCATATTGTGGAAACATAGGGAAAATAATGAGCTTATCTACTTCTCGCAGCGCTTCAAGCCCCTCTTCAATCGAAGGGTTTTGGTACCGCATAGCAAGTTTAACCTTGTAACCCTCTCCCAACTTCTCTTGAAGAAGTGTTTCAACTTTTTTGCCATAAATCAGAAGGGGCGATCCCTCCTTTGTCCATATCGACTCATATAGTTTTGCAGATATTTTGTACCGCTTGGGAATAATTACTCCCCTCACCAAAAGTTGTCTTTGTACATAAGGGAGATCAACTACTCTTCCATCGGTGAGGAATTCGGTTAAATAACGTTTAACATCTCCAGGCTTTGGAGAGTCAGGAGTCCCTAAGTTAACGAGAAGGACTCCAGTTACCATTTAAGTCTCCCGGACACTTTTCATTTGGCTATATTCAACATGTCTATAAACATTATTGAAGTTGAAAACAACTCCACAAATAATTGCTGAAAAGCCAAAAAGGATAAATCCTTGGGCATATAAATTAAAATCTCCAAAAAAGCCCAAGAGTTGGGGAACAACACCTGCTCCCATTAAGAACCCAAACGGGGCAATTACTGAGACAATTGCCGCATTTTTCTCAGGAGCAACAATCGTTGAAATCGCAAAATGGATGAGGGGCATCAAGCAAACCGCAACAGGAGACTGAAGAGTGAATAGGAGAAGGGAAGAGGAGGGATTTACTGTTCCAATAAGGGTTGTTAAAACCCCACACACAATAAAGACAATGACCATTGAGCGCTTAAGTCCAAAGCGATCGGCCATGACACCCGCAAAAATAGCAGCGAAAATGCTCAGCACCCTTGCGATAACAATCAATTTATAAACGATATCCTTATCCATGAGGTTATGACGCTGAAAATAATCAGGGGCCATATTATAAATCCCAATGTTTAGTCCATTTGCCGCACAAAGGAGGACCATTAATATCCAGAAAGAGGGCCACGAAAAAACATTACG
>CBEWFH010000133.1:0-4207 GCA_965555895.1 uncultured Simkaniaceae bacterium | reverse complement strand
ACAAAAGTGGTTTCTAAAACGAAGGAAATGGTTGATACAACTATCAAGCTATGGTGTGCTCTTTCAGATCCCGAAATATTCGATTCGTTTCAAAAGTTAGGATTATCAACCTTTAGGTAAACACTCTCTTTGCTGAGGAGAGCTTATCATGAGAGGGGAATTGGGGAAAGAAAAATGGGCCTCCGTTAGGAGAACCCAAAGATGCGGAAAGGGAGGGATTTGAACCCTCGGTACCCTTACGAATACTCATCCTTAGCAGGGATGCGCCTTCGGCCGCTCAGCCACCTTTCCAAAGAGGAGGGGACAATGCCCCATTACTTGGAAAGATCATAGCGTTTTAGGGATTATTATTCAATGAGGTTGGACTGGTTGATCCGTTTCCCATTAAGTGCATTCCAATGGGTGGTATGAAGTGAGCCATCGGGATTTTGGACGGTGACGCTATAGATTGGGAGGAAAACATCTTGAGTACTCCGTATTGCAAAGTCGGTTCCGAAGGCTGCTTCTGCTGCTTTTTTTATTTGAGAGGGGGTGTATCTTCGGTTGATTCTTTCACTATGTTTACTACTTTTGGTAACGAGGGGATCAGCGATTGTTGTTGAGGGACGAACATTGACCACAGGATTATGAAGATGGATCCGGTAATCATTGCCATGTTGGACGATTAGCTTTTTCTTTCGAGCCCGGTCGATCCAAGTTTCAAAAAGATGGGTTTCTAGATTAAGGGAGTTCATTAAGGATTGCCGGTCAGCTTTCCCTCCATTTTTGGCTATAGTTGCCAAAATTTTATACTCATATTTATCAGCGCCAGCGTTGATGCAGTCAGCAAATCCATGGGTTTTATTCCACGATTTTGTGTCGAGAACCATTTCTCCATCAATGAGATCCCAAAGGATAATTCCCTCTTCAGTTTGGAAATTTGGAGTCGTATACTTCACCTCCATGAGAAGATAAGGGTGGAAGCGGAGGTTGGGTTGGCTGTAACGGTGTTCGGAGTCTTTAAGAAGGGTCAGCCTCTCATTTTCCATAATTTGAGCAGCAGTAAAGCGGGCTTCTAGGGTATGGAAAGTTCCTGTATTGATCATTTCGATCGCTTGGTGTTTGAGCTCAGGTTGGGTATTATTGAGCCAATAAGCCCCATATCCGAGTCCGCCGAGAATGATGAGAGTTGTTAAAAATCGCATAAATTTTCTTTTTTTTGTCTGGTTGTCTCTATTGGTATAGCTCTTAGGCGACTTTATTTCAAAGTTAAGATTTTTTGAAGGTTGATGAGGCTTATTCTCCATGGCGGCCCTCCGGGGTCTCACCACTCTGTATAGTTTATTAGACTATTCCTGCCAATGGCGGAGTTTCATATGGAGAAGTGCATAGGCAAGAAAGGGGTCTCGGACATAGGCGCGGACAGTTTTATCATCTATAGTTGTATTCAAAAACCCCTGAAGGAGAGCTTCTTCAATCTCATTCATACTCAAAATGAGATTTTTATGGATGGCTTCGGAAAAATCTTGGTCGCTTTCACCTCGTTCATGTGCTTTACATGCAAAAATGGGAATCAGAGAAGAAAGAATGCCACTATCGACAGCTAGGGTTCCAAGGAGGAGGGTATCGTCAAGTTGATAACCAGTTTCTTCTTTGAGCTCGCGGGCAGCAGCAGTGCGAAGTGTTTCATCCTCATTGCGCGCTCCACGGGGGAGTTCAATTTCCCAGCTTCGGGTTGCATGGCGGTAGTTAACGTTGACAATGATCTTTCTATCAGGAAGATAGGGAAGAATAGCAATTCCGGGGGCCCCATCTATTCCACTTTTCCATACAATCCGATCGTAAGTCCCTTTTGCTCCTGAGGGAAAAATCACACCATCTCGGATCCAATAGAAGTGCTGATCTTCTGCAATAATACCGACCTTGCTCCAAGCTTTTGCAAGTGGTAGTGGAACATCTTTTTTCAAAAGACGTTCCATTGTAATTTCCTCAATTTCTTCAATCTCATATGGGGAAAAGGCGATTTCAATCTCCCCTTTTTCATGACTTCCCTGGACTCCCAAAGTTTTGGAATGATTTTCTAGGAGGTCAAAATAATCTTGGCAAGGAGCTCCAAAAAGGGGGAAAGCAAAGAGACAACAGATTAACCATTTAATAGAGAAACCTCCTTAGAAAGTTTAAGAAATTCATCGATATCTTTTATTATGACACTGATCCCTTGCTCCCAAAAATCAGCTTTTGATAAATCGGTTTGAAGGTGCTTTTTAGCAAGCTCCTCAACGGACATCCTCCCAGTATCTTCTAGTAAAGCGATATAGGAAGATTCAAAGTCCCCTTTATCCATAGCGTGTGTGTAGATTCCTAAGCTAAAGAGGTAGCCGAAGGTATAGGGAAAGTTATAAAAGGGGACGTCGGTGAAGAAAAAGTGCATTTTAACTGCCCAAAAGAGGGGATGATAGGTTTCTAGTGAGTTTCCATAAGCTGTTTTTTGAGCTTTTTCCATCATCGCTGAGAGCTCTTCATGGGAGACAAATCCTCCTTTTCTTTTTTCATAGAAAGTGGTTTCAAAGATGAAGCGAGCCTGGATATTCATCAAATAAGAAGTAGCACGGGAAAGATGGTCATCGAGGAGGAAAAGGCGCTCTTTAGGGTCAGTTTCCTCTTTGATAGCAGCCTGAGTGATAATCATTTCTGCCATAGTTGAGGCAGTCTCAGCCACCCCCATTTTAGGGTGTTGCGCCATTTCTGGAAGTGGAAAAATTACCTCATTATGAAAGGCGTGACCCAGCTCATGAGCAAGGGTAAAGAGATTTGTCATCGTCTTGGAAAAGGTCATGAAAATTCGACTTTCTTTTGCAAGAGGAAGTGCGGTGCAAAAACCTCCCGGTCTTTTTCCTTGCCGATCTTCTGCATCGATCCAGTGATCTTCTAGTGCCCGTTTGGCGAAGGAAGCCATTTTTGGGCTAAAGGATCCAAATTGTTTAAGGACTGTTTCTGAGGCTTCTTTGTAGGTAATCTCTCTTGATGAAAAGGTAATCGGAGCTTCTAGATCATACCAGCTCATTTTTTCTAAGCCGAGTAAAGCAGATTTATATTCGATGTATTTTTTAAGTGAGTCTTTCCTTTTTTCGATTGCATTCCACATCGCATCGAGAGTGGACTTTTCCATCCGATTTTCATCGAGTGCTTCTTTAAGGATGTTCCATCCCCGTTTTTTATAAACCTCTAAGCGGAATCCTCCCAAGTGATTCAATGTTTGAGCAAAAACAGCCTCAGAACTTTTAAACTCTCTTTGAATCGATTCAAATCCCTCTTTTCGAACGTTACGATTGGGATCAGCAAGTTTGTTTTCGATCTGACCAAAAAAAAGAGACTCTTTTTGGAAGGGGAAAGTCATCTCGCCGATTCGAGCGTCCCAGAGCTCTGACCAGCCATGATATCCATCGACCGCTAGATCATTAATAAAAACTTCTTTTTCATAGGAGAGCTTCTCTTTTGCCATTTTTCGCTTTTCTTCTAAACAAAAGGTAATTTCAGGATAAGCTTGGGTGATTTTTGAAAAATCTTGATCGGAAAGACTCCCTAAAGCTTTATCTAACTCTAACTCTACGTTAGAAAAAATAGTGGTTAACATCCGCATTTGTCCTGTAAGAACAGAGCCCTTTGTATCATTCACATCTTGGGCATTCAAACATTCAACAAAACTCCCCATTTCATGAAGCGAAAAACTAATTTCTTGAGAAAGGGGAATCCCTTCGATGAATTTTTTTTCTTTAAGAAGAGTTTTAAATATTTCGATTTTTTTTTTAGTCTCTTGTAAACTTTTCTGAAAGGGGAGAGAGTTGCTTCCACCTGAATAGATACGTTCCAAATCCCAAACTTCTGGAAATTTCATTCTTGCTCCTTGTGATATTGATACCTATAATAGAGATCTAATAGGTACTTCTCAAGGAGAATTGATGTCGATTCATCTACTTTCAGACCAAACAATCAATAAAATTGCTGCTGGTGAAGTGATTGAAAATCCTCCATCTGTTGTAAAAGAGCTCATTGAAAATGCCCTTGATGCCAAGGCGAATGTGGTTACCATTGAAATTGAGAGGGGAGGGTTTACCCTTGTCCGTGTGAGTGATAATGGGTGTGGTATGAGGGGTGATGATCTCCTTTTGAGTTTAGAAAGGCATGCGACATCTAAAATTCAGACGGCTGAAGATTTATTAGAGGTTCT
>CBEWFH010000132.1:0-4234 GCA_965555895.1 uncultured Simkaniaceae bacterium | reverse complement strand
AAGGAGATTGAGAATTTGTTTAACAATAGGTCTAGAAAAATGCTTGACTTTTCGATACCAGAGGAGGTGTTTAATCATCTCAGTAGGGAAACTTCAAATGTTGCACTTCGGAGTTGAAACGGCGCCCATTGATAGCCCCATTAATTTTCACAGTCATATCAAAGACTAATTAAAAGTCCCATAAATATTTTTTATAAACTACTTAACGACGGTCAATTAAGGCCATAGTATAAATTTTTTCAGGAAAGTATTCGGCAAGAGCTCGTTTTCCCTCTATGAGTTGTCCTGTTTTGTAAAGGACATCTACGAGAAGGAGAACTTTTAGATCTTGGATAGAAGGGGCTGGAAGGTGGTGAGAACATTCGAGTAATAAGGCAAGCTCTTTAGCAAGAGCATAGATAGGTTCCTTTTTAGGGAAGGGACTATCTGTTAGAGGAATAATGATATCGGGAGTTGGCCAAGGGATTTTTGCAAGGGCTATGACGATAAGGGAGGCGAGGGTTTTTGCCCGGTTTGTTTTGAAAAACTCTTGGTGAAGGGGAAGGATAGGACCGCACGGTTCGAAAAGGGAACGGTGTGGATGGAGATGTGGGCACTGTTTACATTTTTTTGGCCCCCAGCAATGCGGGCACCGCTCTGCACGATCAATCCATTCTATTAGTTGAAAGCAGGAAGGACAGAGAAGATGGTGCGCTTTGCGGACAGCTCCATCGCAGTGAAGGCAGTAGGTGGGGTAGAAGAAGTGGATAAAATTATCGGAGGCCGTACTTAGGATTTTCAAAGGTTCCTCCGATATAGAGAGTGAAGGGTTCTGTCACTTTAAGGAGGACATACTGCTTCATCTTCATCTTGATATTGATATTTCCTTCAAAGTCTAGGTAGGAATGTTCGATAGGAGAGAGGAAAAACTGGGACCTCTTCCCTTCGCTGTAACTTCCTTTCAAGTTAGTAAAGTAAACCCTTCCATCGACCATGATAAATTCAATATCGCCACGGACAGGAACAAGGAGGCCCATATCGAGACCGAGACGGCCAAGGATTTCAAAGGGGATATCGAGGATGTGGTAATCCCTTTTAAAGGTATTGATAAAATTAAGTCCCCCTTTCCCTGTAAAACTCTTCATCTCTCCAAGTGTCCCCCGAATGTTGTAACAATGAAGATCACGGATAACAAGAGGTTTGATACGGGCTGGATATTGTCCAATCTTTTTAAGGAGGCTGGGGCGGAAGTCCGTAATAGCAAGTTCTGGAACCACGAGTTCCCATTTTTCATCTTCTCCTAAAGTGAACAGGATCCCTTCCATTGAGAAAATCCCCGAGGAGTCACTTAAGTTAAAGTTTTTTAGCTCGATATGTTTGGGGTAGATATTGATTTCGCTAAGGAGGGTTTCCATTACCGAGCCCATAAGCTCAAAGTTTTTCCCTTTTAGATAACCGGTAAATTGACTCTCCCCGAGGTCAGTTTTTAAGATGATGAGATCGCCACTAAGCTCATACCCTTTCCCAATTTCAAACCCTGCAATCGTCTCTCGAATATTTTCAGGGAGGTGTCTTGCGAGCTTGGGAACGTTAACTTTGAGTTGCCCTGCAAGGGCCATTTTATCAAGGAAAGAATTTTTTTGGTTATGGTGAAAGGAGAAATCAAGACCACAGACTCCTCCCTCTATATTTTGAATAAAAAACCCTTCGTTATTATTCCAGTCAGTGGTGATGATTAAGGGGTTTTGTTTCTCCCCTTCTTTGGACATTTCTTTGATCTCAAGTCTTGCTCTAAAATGGTCAAGAAAAGAAAGGTCGGCATTGATATCAAAAGAAATCTCGTCATAAACGGTATTGACATTAACCTGAAGTTTTTCATTTTCATAGTCGAAGGAGAAGTCATTTAAATACCATGCTTTATCACCAAGCCAATAGTACCCCTCCTTTAAAGATCCCTTTGCCGCTACTTTTTTCCCTAAAGAAAAGTCCAAAGTTGCTTCCATCTGATTATCCCATCTAAGAGAATATCCGAATAAGTTGAGGCGCTCTTCTTCATAACTCATATGAGGTAGAGAATGAGTCTGCCCTAAAAATGCAAGCATCTCCGGAGGAATAACTAATTTCATATTATTTCCAGAGAGGGTGTTTTCCCGATATTTAAGAACATCGAAATGACACTTGGCCCAGAGTTGGTTTGAACGGGGATGGAGAAAATTAAAGTTTGCATCTCCCATGGAAAACCCTTGGTGAGGATCGTAGGAAATGTTTAAAATTTCTGAACTTTCTAGGCAAAGTTTCCCCCGTCCAAACTCCTCACCAATCAACTTAATATGGGAGTCAAAAGCCCACTTCCGTAACCCTTTTGAAAAATCGAAAACAAAGTCTCCATCCGCAAAAAGAGTCCCGGTTAAATAGTCCCAATCAAATTCAGAACTTGGGAAAAGGGTGCTCACCTCTTTAAGCTCTATCCTTAGCCCATCAATTGGAAGGGTAAAATATTTTCCCTCTTCGTCAAAGGAGCCTCCTCCCCCTTTTAAGAAACTTTTTTTCCAAATAACTTCTAAAGTAGGGATCTCCCACTTGGTCCCTTCCCTTTCCATTTTAGCATGAATACTTAAAGCTCCCATGTCAAAGCGCTCTAAATTAAAATAATCACCTTCCTGACTACCATGAATTTCTAAATAATCAAGATCAATGGGCCCCATTGACAAATGGCTACTACTTGCATCAAAATTAAAGACCTCTCTAGAAAGATCATAGCTTAGCTTAAGTTTTAAGCTTCCTTGAACATTTGGACCTCGCATCTCGTCGAGAGTCTCTGATTTAACAGGGACAAGTCCTGCAGAACTGAGAAAATCAAGATGGTGGACTAAATCAAGAGCAGAAAGGGTAGTCTCTATCTCTGCTCGACTTAAGTTCCTTTCTCGAAACGTTAGTGTTTTTACATCGATGAGTGCTCCATAAAGGCGGGTCCTATCTCCATCAAATGTTAAAGAAAACTCTTCTCCATCTTGCTCTCCACTTCCTACTAAACGACAGATTTCATGGGTGGGTGCTTCCAAACGGCAATCATAGATTAATATTCCCTCTCCTGCATCGAGCTCAAGAAGTGGAACATTGAGTTCATACGATCTTGGAATCTCTCCAGCTTTTAACATCAAAGATCCAGCAACTTTCTCAATGATAAACCGCTTCTCATCAGCAGAGTAATAAAGATCTCCAGCTAAATTTTCAAAGCCAAAGGTTGGCGAAAAGGGGTAAATTCCTTCTTTGAAATGGAGGGCGATTTTCCATTCGAGAAGTTCCTCGTGGTCACCAATATAAGCATGAAGATGCATGTCTCCGGGACCACTTATCATTTTTCCACTTAAAGGAAAGTTCATGTCGCGAAAGTTTTCAAAGTGACTGAGGAAAGCAAGGATATTTGTAGCCTCACCTTCAATCGAATAGGTATTAATCGTAAGCTCACTCCGATCGCCCTGACTAAAATCGACAGCTACCTCTGCTTGAAAATGAACATCCTCTGAAGAAGCATCAACATTCTGAAAGAGAAACTCAGTCCCCTCTAAATCGACTTCAGCAGTAAAAGAGTCAAATTCAATTCCAAAGGAATGTTCTTTTAAACGGGCACCTTTTAGGGGGATTTTACCCCGCCAAAACCCTTCGCTAAAATTATAGAAGAATGTGCAGCTCGGCGCCTTCTCCTCCCCTTTGGTCTGAGGATCCATATCAATCGCTTTAGAAAGGTACTTTAAATGGGTGGGATCGATACTAAATTCAATCGCATGAGCATTAAAGATTCCCTCAATTCCAATCATCCCTTCTCCTCTAAAACTCTGATTCCAAAAAATCAGAGGAAGATTGAGGATGCGATCAGAAACTTTTTCTCCTTTAAACCATCCCAGCTCAAGAGCCTCTTGAAACTCTCTATTCTTTAATTTATCTAAATCCCAATTCCATCCAAACTCTATCCCATCATCCTTTCCATTGTCTCGGATGAAAGCAAGAGTCCCATCAACCCCTAAACGATTATCAACTGTCTTGAGTTTCATATCGAGATCCAAAGCTAAGGGGCCTACAAGCCCTTTATATTCTTTCACGTGGAGAAAATCTGCTAATTCCTTGGGAGCTACTAAGGCATCGATGTTGATATTTAAATGGGTGTAAAGTCCTTCGAAGGCAACCTTCCCCTGAGTACCAAGATATTCGCAGGTAAGAGTCGAAGGTTTGATATATTGATCATGCATCGCTAGGG
>CBEWFH010000131.1:0-4240 GCA_965555895.1 uncultured Simkaniaceae bacterium | reverse complement strand
TAACTTTCTAAGGATACGCTCATTTATTCTCAGACACAACATTCGGTTATACCTCGTCTTTCACCTAAAAAGATGCTATTTTAGCATTTCGGAGATTACGACATTATCATGTTGAGCGTACAAGAAAGCGTTAAAGCTTTTTTATTATTTCGATCTTTGGCATCCTGGTAAAGATGGAATCAACTTTAAAGCTTGGAAAGTATTTTGGGTCGGGTCTTCGGAGGTTTTTTTCGGGGATGATGCTCAGCCGCGTTAGTGGACTTGGAAGGGATCTTTCGATGGCTTATGCTTTTGGTGACCACGTGATGGTTTCGGCGTTTATCGTCGCCTTTCGGTTTGCAAATGTTTTGAGACGCTTTTTTGGTGAGGGACCCCTTCAGTCGGCCTTTATTCCCCAGTTTGAGGGGATGAGGGGCAAGGATACTGAGGAGGCATATGCTTTTTTCAGGAAGCTGACGATGATTATTGGAGGGGTGGTCCTTTTGATTATTGGGGTTGGCGAAGTGGGGATGCGGGCGAGTTTGTCCCTTTGGTCTGAGGGGAATCAACAGATCTTGATCTTGACGAAGTGGATACTGCCCAGTCTCTTCTTTATCTCACTCTATGGTCTAAACGTCTCCTTTTTGCAGTGTCACAACCGCTTTTTTATTTCGAGTATGGCCCCTTTCCTGTGTAACATGATGTGGATTGCTGGGGCGCTGACATTGAAGAACCTTCCGATGGAGCGGGCGATGCTTGGCCTTGCTAAGTTTGTCCTAGTTGGTTTTATCATCCAGTGGCTGGTGACAGCGTTTCAGATGCTTAAGACAATGGGTAGTCGGCAGTGGCTAACAAAGGATCTTTTCCATCCAGAGGTTAAGCTCTTGGCAAAGGCTTTTAGCTTGGGAGCTTTTGGAGTGGGAGCGATGCAGATCAATTCCTTTTTGGATGCGATTTTTGCTAGATGCGCACACCCGAGTGGCCCCGTTTATTTATGGTATGCGAACCGGTTTCAACAACTTGCTTTGGCTGTTTTTGGGATTGCTGCGGTTAATACGTTGGTCCCTGTTTTATCGCGGGCGATAAAAGGGGGATCGAGCGAGCGGGCAAAGGAGATCTTTTCGTTTGGGTGTCGCTGCGTTATTTTGATGATGGTTCCGATGACTTTTGCGATTTGTATCCTGGGCTTTTCAGCAATTAATTTGGTCTTTGGCTGGGGGAGTTTTTCCCTCTTTGCGGTTAATGAAACAACGGGGTGTTTGGCAGCCTATTCATTAGGCTTATTGCCATCAGCACTTGTGATGTATTATTCGGCAGTTTTGTATGCAGAAGGGAATTTTAAGACTTCAGCCCTTTTTTCTGTAATGACTGTGGGAATCAATGTGGGGCTAAACTCTTTATTTGTGTTTGGCCTGGGATTGGGGCCGATTTCAACAGCTCTAGCAACAAGTGTTAGCGCATGGTGCAATTTTGTAGGGCTACGGGTAGTTCTCAAGAAAAAGGGGTGGTTTATAGGCTATCGGTGGAAAGAGTTTAGCCTTCTTATCGGGGGAGTTTTGATGGCAAGTGCACTCACCACCAAGGTAGGAACACTTTTCTCCGACAAGATCTTAAGCTTTGTTATTCCAGGGGGAGTGTTTGTGGGATTTTTGGGGCTATATGCTCTGATTTTCAAAAAGAGCCTCTTCGATGATCGCACCTCCGAGACAGATATTTTCCTCGTAGAAAACCACTGATTGGCGTGGCGTTATTGCTCTTTGAGGCTCATCAAAGTTGACGATCAATTTTTCACCTTCTAAGGAGATAGTGCAGGGCTGCTCGGTTTGTCGATAGCGGATCTTGGCTTTGCATTTGAGAGAAAGTGTAGGGGCCTTTCCTACCCACGAGAGTTCGGTAGCGGTTAATGAAGATGCTAAAAGAGCGGGGTGATCTTCTCCTTGAGCGACGATGAGTTTTCGGTTTTCTTTATCTTTTCCAGTAACGAACCAAGCCTCTCCAGGACCACCGATTCCCATCCCTTTTCTCTGACCAATTGTGTAGTAGTAGATCCCGTCGTGAGTCCCCACTTTTTTCCCTTCAACAGTTTCGATATCGCCTGGTTCATGGGGGATATATTTTTCTAAAAATTCTCGGAAATTGCGCTTACCGATGAAGCAAATACCTGTGCTATCTTTTTTACTAAAGACGGGGAGTTTTGCCTCTTCAGCAATCTTGCGCACTTCAGGTTTTTGGAGATGGCCAATGGGAAAAAGAACCTCTTCAAGGACCCTTTTTTGTACGGTATAAAGGAAGTAACTTTGATCTTTTCCGGGATCATTTCCCTTGAGGAGTTTTCCTTCTTTGGTTTGGCAATAGTGTCCTGTTGCGAGAAAGTTTGCGCCAAGGGATTTTGCCTTTTCAAATAGGACTTTAAACTTGATCTCCCTGTTGCAAAGAACATCGGGGTTGGGAGTGTGCCCCATTTCGATTTCTTTGAGGAAATGAGTAAAGACATTCTCCCAATATTCTTTTGCAAAATTGACGGTATAGAAGGGGACTCCAAGGAGGTCACAGACAGCGCGGGCGTCATCGGCATCTTTTTCAGCGATGCAAGCCCCACTTTCTTCTTCTTCTTCCCAATTTTTCATGAAAAGGCCAAAGAGATCGTGCCCCTCTTTTTTCAAAAGATAAAGAGATGTTGCGGAATCAACTCCACCTGATAAAGCTACTGCAATTTTCATGGCACTATTTTACAGCTTTTCATCTTATGTGTGAAGAGGTATAGAAATTATTATGAAAAGAGAGCATCGCGTCCTTGCAATATTTATTTATGCCCTAGCAGCCCTTTTTCTACTATATGAGATGGCGTTGCAGGTCTCTCCAAGTGTGATGACCCGCGAGCTGATGCAGGATTTTCAAGTAGGAGCGGCAACACTTGGGGTGATGGCCTCTTTCTATTTTTACGGTTATACTTTGATGCAGATCCCGGTGGGCCTTTTATTTGATCGGTTTAATGCGCGCACCCTTATTACAATGGCTGTCTTTATTTGTACGGTTGGAACCTTTTTCTTCGCTTTTACCGAAGATATTGTCTGGGCTTCTTTCGGCCGATTTCTAATGGGTATTGGTTCTTCTTTTGCCTTTGTTGGGACGCTGGTTATAGCGGCTCGCTGGTTTCCTCCCAAATATTTTGCATTTTTGGTTGGGACAGCCCAGTTTTTAGCAGCTGTTGGAGCCCTTGGCGGAGGAATTCCTCTTGCGGCAATGCTTCAGAGTTGGCGCTGGCAGATAGTGATGCTTTGCTTAGGGGCGCTTGGAGTTTTCTTGACCATTTTTTGTTTTATGATTATTCGAGATAACCCTTTTCAGAAGCGGCATATTCCTAAGCGGCATCACCTTTTCCAAGAGCTTAAAGAGATTGTGAGATCGGCCCAAACTTGGTGGATAGCCCTTTATGCTTTTTGTGGGTGGGGACCCGTTGTGGTCTTTGCAGCTCTCTGGGGTGTTCCCTATCTCCGGGTCTGTTTCCAAGTGCCAACAACCCATGCAGCCCTTGCTATGGGACTTCTTTGGGTTGGAGTAGGACTTTCTAGCCCTATTCTTGGGTGGCTTTCTGACAAACTTGGGAGAAGGCGAATTCTTCTCAGTTTTTGTTCCATTATTGGACTTATATGTTCTCTTATCCTTTTCTATATCCCTGGAGTTACTTTTGGTCTTTCGTTTATCCTTCTTTTCGGAATGGGAATTGCAGCGAGTGGACAGATACTGTCCTTTGCCCTTGTTAAAGATAATAACCGCTCTACAACGACGGGAACAGCAGTAGGCCTCAATAATATGGCTGTTGTAGCAGGTGGAGCGATTTTCCAGCCCTTTGTGGGTATTCTCCTTCACCGTTTTTGGGATGGAGCAAAAGATGGCTTTGGGGTTCCCGTTTACTCCATCGATAACTATCACTTTAGCCTTATCATTGTTCCCCTTTGCTTCTTTTTTGGGTTAATCAGCAGCATCTTTTTCATTAAAGAGACCTACTGTCGCCCCAAATACGATGCATTGATCTAATGGACCTGTTGGAAAAATTTCCTCAAAAACCTCTGCTTATTCTACGGAAAGCGACTTTCCCGATAGGCCCCTAATGGGCCTTTCTCAACAGTTCTCTAAGGGGTATACTTAAAAATTTTGAGAGTGTTTACTTAAAAAATGATTCATGAGATTCTGCCCTTTTTTATAATCGCCCTTTCAACCGCGAAGTGCGACAAATAGATAAAAATTGAAACTGGTCAGA
>CBEWFH010000130.1:0-4243 GCA_965555895.1 uncultured Simkaniaceae bacterium | reverse complement strand
AGCAGGTAGCTTATCAATAGATTCAAAAATTTGTTTTAGTTTCCTGTGCCCTGGAGAACTGTCAAAGAATACTTTGCAATAAATGAAGTGAAAGGTAGAATCAAAATATATCAGGAACGCCAAAAGGAAGTAGCCTGAAAAATTGGGACCACAGTAGTTTCAACTAAAAGTAGGGTAATCTCCTTCTGGTATTTAGTGAGGTAGACTATGTTAGCATCAATTTTTGCATTTGTTATTCTTTTTCAACCCTTTACCATCGATTTAGACTTCCAGACAAAGAAATGGCGGTGCTCCTACTGCTACCGGGAAAACCCTGCATCGGTAACGCGGTGCGGATACTGTGGAAAGTAAATACCCCAAATTGTATGGTGAACTTGAAGGGGTAGAAGGGTTCTTGATGCTCCTTGTATAGTCTATTCGTTATTAAAGGGGTGGGGATGAAAAGGCTCGACAAAAAGGATAAGCTCTCAAAGGAAAAAGCAGTTGAATTTGAAAGCCGGCAATTCGAAGAGTACTACGTTTGGCTTCAAGAACATATGCCCGATAGCTTTTTCGACGAGATTGAGTCTGACCAATATATGCTTATCGCCCATTACTTAATGGGGTTTTCCCTTCTGGGTTATTATTGTCAGATTCAATTGAAGAATGAAGCTTTTGTTTTGATCCTCGACTCTCCTGATGTCGACATGAAAATCCTTAAGAACTTTAACCTCTATGGGATCAAGAACTACCATACCTTCATTTCAGACAAACCCCCTCCCTTTCCTGGAGTCAAACAACGCTTAGTCATTGCGCGAATCTTTTTTACCTCATACGAAGAAGGAAATAACTCTAATAACTTCGAAATCCTAACCAAAGAAAAGAGAGAAGAATTCTACCAAGGACTAGCCAAACACGATCCCAAAATCTCTAAGAGCGATGTCGAAACACTTATTAGCCGGATGGACCCTCTTTTTCTCCGCACACTCTCTACAGAGAGACTTGTTTTAGCCCTCTATATGTTTTTCAGAGCGCGAACAAGGGACTACTGCCAATATGAGGTTCGCTATAATGAAGAATGGAAAAAGGAGAGAAAAGACACTCCTTCTATGCAAATCGTTCTAGCTTGGAGGAATACTCCAAAGCACAAATTTCTCTATCGCCTTGCCAAAACTATTTACCGTCATAAACTTAAAATCGTGCGGGTTACAGCGTCTTATGTCGACCCGTATAGAAAAAATAGCATATTAATCATGTCCTTAGGACTCCATGGAATAAAGGGGAACGCTGCATGGGAAGAAGCCGAGATTCAAGATTTTCTGCAAGAAATGGTAACACTAAAGTACTTTCCGGACGGGGACGAAGTCGAAAAGGTCTTCGTCGAACCGGAGCTCCTCAGAGGCAACACCGGAAATCTTTTAAGGAGTGTGGCCAGCTTTGTGCATCAAACACTCGTGCACTCCGACCTCAACCTGTACACTCTGAGCAATGTGATCGAGGGGCTATGTCGGCATCCGGAGTTGACAGTACAGATCTGTAAAGCTTTTGAGTTGAGGTTCCACCCTGAAAATAAAGATCCCGATAACTATAAACGGGAAAGGGAAAAGTTCATGATGCTCGTTAACCACCTCGATACGGGAAATGAGCTCAACGATATGCGGCGAAAAAACATCCTTAAGCAAGCAATGCATTTTGTCGATTATACCCTGAAAAATAACTTCTATCGGAATAATAAATGTGCCCTTAGTTTTCGTCTTGATCCGAAATATCTCAACTATGTTCCCTATAATCGTCGGGAAAATTTCCCCGAACTACCTTACGGGATCTTTTTTATCCAAGGGATGCACTTTATTGGGTTTCATATCCGCTTTAAAGATCTTTCACGAGGAGGACTTAGGACAGTTTTTCCTCAACGGTATGAGCAGATGGTATCCGAAAGGAACAATGTCTTTCTAGAGTGCTATAACCTTGCCTTTACACAACAAAAAAAGAACAAAGATATTCCCGAAGGGGGGGCGAAAGGGGTGATCTTCTTAGAACCTTATGAGCAACTTCTTACAGAAGCAAAAATCTATAGGAGAGAGCTAAAAGGGGGAGGGCTTGAAGAGGCCGAAATTGAAGAGTCTATTAAGACTTTGAAGAAACAGCAGAAATTCGTATACCTTTACCATACGCAGCGTTCCTACATCCATAGCCTAACTACACTTGTGAACTGCAAAGAGGATGGAACTCTAAAAGCAAAAAACATTGTCGACTACCTTTCCAAACCAGAATACCTCTATCTAGGTCCCGATGAAAATATGCACAATGTGATGATAGAGTGGATTGCCGATTATAGTAAACGGGTAAGCTATAAACCTGGAATAGCCTTCATCTCTAGTAAACCCTCTATTGGAATTAACCATAAAGAGTATGGAGCAACTTCACTAGGAGTGAATGTCTATATGGAAGAGGTTCTACTCTACATGGGAATCGATCCCAAAAAAGACCCCTTCACAATAAAAATCTCAGGAGGCCCTGATGGAGATGTTGCAGGAAATGAAATCCTTAACCTCTATAAAAAATATCCTATGACCGCTAAACTCCTTGCCATCACCGATGTTTCTGGAACGATATTCGATCCGAAAGGTCTCGATCTTTCTATCCTTGCGGATCTTTTCAAAGAGGTAAAACCGATCTCTATGTATCCCCCTAAAAAACTGAATGATGGGGGCTTTCTCTTAGATCTCCAAACAAAAAAAGAGCAAAGTGCCTTTGCTCAAAAAACTCTTTGTTGGGAAAAGGAAAAGGGAAAGCTAATAGAAAAGTGGCTTTCCGGAAGTGATATGAACCATCTCTTCCGCCATAACCTCCACCAAATACAGACCGATATCTTCATCCCTGCAGGTGGTCGTCCTCGAACCCTTAACAAAGAAAACTACCAAGACTTCCTAAACAAAGGAAAACCTACTTCTCGTGCAATTATTGAAGGAGCCAACCTTTACCTTACACCAATTGCTCGCCGCGAACTCGAAAAACTTGGGGTTTTTATTATCAAGGATAGCTCTGCTAACAAAGGAGGAGTAATTTGCTCCTCTATGGAAATCCTTGCCGGCCTCACTATGACCGAAGAAGAATTCATCAAGAATAAAACCGAGCTCATGCCTCAGATCCTCTCCATTATAGAAGAAAAGGCACGCGATGAAGCTGAACTTCTCCTCAAATCGCGTGATGATACCGGCGAATTTTTAACAGATCTCTCCGATCACATTTCTGAGCGGATCAACACCTATACTTATGAACTTCTCGATTATCTTGAAAGACTCCCCCTCCCTTCTCATCCCGATGATCCCTTCGTCAAGGCACTCCTCAACTTCTGCCCACCCCTCATTAGTGAAAAGTTCCGAGAGAGAGTCATTGAAAATATTCCTACCATCCATAAAAAGGCGATCATTGCCTGCTTCCTAGCCGCTCGCCTCGTCTATAAAAGAGGGCTCAAGTGGTCCCCTTCGATCGTAGATGTCTTACCTTTAATCGCTTCTGACCCTAACCTAACCGTCCCCTCTCTCAGAAAACACAACATACAACCACTTGATTAACAATTTGTTAACTAAACAATCAAGCACTTGTAGATTTCGAGTGCTAATTTTCTGTTGCCATGAGATGATCCCTATGCTATATTAGCAGTATAGACTGCAGAATGCTACCTAACCGGATTAATCATGGCACCAAAAAGAAGGGAAAGAACTAAGAAAGAAAGAGCTGTCCTATTAGGGCTAGTCGAGCTCTACCTTTTAACAAGGAAACCTGTCGGATCAAATACCTTAAAGGAAAATGGTTTCGACGATATTAGTTCGGCAACGATCCGGAACTATTTTGCCAAGCTCGAGAAAGAGGGGTTTTTAAAGCAAGAGCACCCTTCTGCCGGGCGGGTTCCAACCGCTGCTGCTTTTAAAGTTTACGCACATCATCACATTAACTCCCACGCTGCCGATCCAAAAGACATTGACCTTTTGAAGAAAGAGCTCGATCAGGATACCCGTGAAATTGCTGGCTATTTGCAAAATGCCTCGGAGCTTTTAAGTAATCTAACGCAGGGAGCAGTTTTTCTTTCTTTTCCCCGCTTCGACCAAGACTTAATCATCGATATCAAAGTTAGCGGAATCGACGCCAAGAGGTGTTTAGCGATTATCGTCACCGACTTTGGGCTGGTTCATACCGAGATCCTTTACACAGATCGGAGAGCACACGTCTGAACTCCAGTCACAAGGAGACATCTCGTATG
>CBEWFH010000129.1:0-4325 GCA_965555895.1 uncultured Simkaniaceae bacterium | reverse complement strand
ATGAGTATCTGCTACGAGTTCTAGGTGTCAAATCTTTTTCATAAGATCGCCCTGTCCACTACTTACTTTAATTTGATATTTTTTGAAAGATAGTCAGAGACTAGTTTTGCGGATGAACCATAATTGTTAATTAAGTATAACTAAGTCGTAAATGATTAAGCCTAAGAGGCTTGCTTGGCTGGATATTTGATACGGAGATGGCGGGCGACCGATAAGGTCTTGATTATAGTACGTTTAACGGTACCAAACTCCTCAAAGGTGAGCTGGCACTCATCAAATTGTCCATCCTCAATCTTTTCGCCGATGAGGCGAGTGACGAGCTCGGTGATGGTCTCCTCATTGACCTCTTCGAGGGAGCGGGAGGCGGCTTCGATGCTATCTGCCATCATGATAATGGCAGATTCTTTGCTTCGGGGCTTAGGCCCTGGATAGCGAAAGAGTTTCTCATCGACAGCGTCGACATCTCCTCCCATCTGCTCGACTTGCTTACAGAAGAAGTAGTAGACGAGGGTATTTCCATGATGCTGGCGGATAATATCGATAAAATGGCGGGGAAGGCCATGTTTACGGGCAAGAGCTTCTCCCTCAGTGACATGGGCGACAATCACTTGTGCTGACTCCTGCGGGGTGAGGAGTTGGTGGATATTGAAGCCTCCCATCTGATTTTCGGTGAAATAGTGGGGGTTGAAGAGCTTTCCGATGTCGTGGTAGAGGGTTGAAACGCGACAGAGAAGACCATTGGCACCGATTGCTTGGGCAGCAGCTTCAGAGATACTTCCCACGACGAGGGAGTGTTGATAGGTTCCGGGTGCTTCAACACTAAGGCGACGGAGGAGTTCGCTATTCGGATCCATGTATTCCATGAGAGTGATGTCGGTCATAACGCGGAAGATTGATTCTAATATGGGGAGGAGTCCTACTACTAAGATGGAAGTGAGGGTGAGGAAGGCAAAGGTACTGGTCAAATCGGAAATAGTGTAGATATTCCAGAAAACATTTTGGGAAAAATTATAGACAAAGAAGACAGGAATACAGCAGAGCCAGACCTTTCCACAAACTACAAAGACCTCTTTTCTTTTCCTCAAATTGCGCGATGCTAGGATCGCAACCACTCCAGTAATCAGGTTGATGGAAATAAAGCGACTATGATCGACAGCTAATGAGAGGCCCAAAATAACAGTTAAAAAACAGATAGAAAAAAGGGCAATTTCTTCATTTAGAAGAACACATATAAGGACCGCCGCAAAAGGGACAAAGAGGGGATAGCGAACAACTTCTAAAAGTCCTCCCATGTCGCGGAGGAGAAAATACTCGGTTACCTTAGCAATGATAAGGGTCAGGATAATAATCGTCGCATATAAAAAAAGCTTATAAATGTTGTTTACAAGCTCCTTATGGCTGATCCGGAAATAAAACCCTCCGATCAGGGTAATAATGGTGGCAAAAATCAAGCTGCTCAAAAGAGGGAGGGGTTGCCAAATCTTCTGATTATCAGCCAATGCTTTTTTCATCGCTTGGATCATCGCGATGTGACGCTGCGACACTTTTTCCCCTTGATCGACAAGCCGATTTCCAGCTTTTATCTGACTAAACCTTTCGGGAACGGTTGTTTCAACCATCCGCCGGAGGTTTCTTTGGGCAGAGTTATCTTTATCAAAACTCCAGTTGGCTTGTTGGAAATAGCTTAGGATGTATGTGATATTTGGCCCTTGATGATTCTTTTTCACAAGGCGCTTTTGAAGGATTTCCCAAAAACCATCAGGAAAGGTTGCCGACGTCCCATCAAATGAGGAGGGAAGGGGATAATATTCGGGGGTAAGGAGATCGAGGGTTTGAAGTCTTTGAAGGGTTCGCATATCGGTAAATCGTAGGGTCTGGAGGAGGTCTTTTACATCGTCTGCCCCTTGATAGAGTTCTTCAAAGGTACTTGTAGGAAGGAGGCTCCGCCACCGTTGATCGTGGATGAGAAAATTCTCAAATTGAAAGCGCCGCTTTTCTATCGCTTTGGAATCAATCCGAAAGACCGCCCCGATATCGCGAGCTGATTCTTGGCGGAGAATCACTGTCCCCTCATCATCGGGAAATTCAAAATCTATCTGCGCCACAACGTAGTTTTTCGCATTGCTATCGAGCTCAATCATATCGACACGCACTTCCTTGAAGTGAATAAAAATAGCAAGAGAAAGAAGGATAGCCGCCCCTATGAGAAACCGCTTACCAAGGTTTCCTTCTTTCAAATAGCGTTGCCATTTAGGCTTTTCTTTCGATTCATCAGCCATATGTTTCTATCTTCAATGTATCACACTTGAAATTTATGGGCTACCGCGTCACAATCACGGAAAAAGGTTATACCATGTCAGGATATCAAGTTATTGCAAAAAAGTTTCGGCCTAAAAAATTTTCTGAGGTCTTTGAACAGGATGCCATTGTTCAAACATTGAAAAATGCGATTCGCCTAGAGAGAATTGGTCATGCGTATCTCTTTTGTGGAACGAGGGGAACGGGGAAAACAACCCTCGCTCGCCTCTTCGCCAAAGCGATCAACTGCAAAACCCTCTCTCCAGAGGGAGAACCTTGCAATACTTGCCCCTCTTGCTTAGAAATTACTTCAGGTTTCTCTCTAGATGTGATTGAAATCGATGGGGCTTCAAATAGAGGGATCGATGATATCCGCAACCTCAATGAAACTGTTGGATACGCTGCCTCTAGTGGTGGATACAAAATCTATATCATCGATGAAGTTCATATGCTCACTAAAGAGGCTTTTAATGCTCTCCTTAAAACCTTGGAAGAACCCCCTTCCCATGTCGTTTTCTTCTTTGCAACAACTGAGCCTCACAAGGTCCTTCCTACAATTCTTAGTCGGTGCCAACGGTTTGACCTTAGAAGGATTACCGCTGAAAAAATCGAAGCAAAACTCACAGCGATTGCCAAGGAGCTAAATATTGCTGTCGAAGAAGGGGCCCTCAAAGTTTTATCTAGCCATGCCGAAGGATCCCTGCGCGATGCCGAGTCCCTCCTTGATCAATTGATCTGTTTTCAGGAACCCCCCATCACCCGCGATCATGCAATCAAAGCCCTTGGGCTGATTCAAACCGATCTCTTCTTTAAACTTGATCATGCCGCCTCCGAGCACAACCTTGCCGCCGCTTTTACCTTAAGTGAAATTATCTTTAAAACAGGGGCTCACCTTCAATATGTCTTTGAGAGTTTAACCGAGCACTTTCGCACCATTGCCCTAACACAAATGGGAGAAAAGGCTCCCCTTTCTGAATACTCCACTTCGGCAAAAATCTATTCCAAACATCACGTTTTAGAAACACTAGATTACCTGATCGATGCCCTTGAAAAGGGACAGCGAACTCCATTTAAGAGGATCCACCTCGAAGTAGTTTTCCTCCACATCATCCGCTCGATGAAAAAAATCCCCCTTACTTCCCTAGTTGAGCGCCTCGAAACACTTAAAAATGCCCTCCCCCTAAAAGTAGAAGAAACTCTCTCTCCTTCAAAAGAGGTCGAGCCTCCTAAAGTAGAAGTAGCACAAGAACAAAGTCCTCCTTCAGCTGAAGAGGCCGAGGCTCCCTTCTTCCCTGAAACACCCGCGCCAATAGAACCCTCTCCCCAGTCTCCACCACAGACAATTCAAGAAAAGATTAAACATGAGCAAGTGATGCGCTTTGCAAGCATTGAGTTAAATGGCTCCTTGAAAAAGTAGTGCCCCTCTGCTAAACTTAATTGCATAGATAAACCTTGAGGTACTCAGTGGGCAGCGGCTACTCAAAAATGAAGAAACAAGCCAAACAGTTCCAAGAACAAATGACTAAAATGCAAGAAGATATGCAGAATCTTGAGGTGACTGGCTCCGCAGGAAATGGCCTCGTTCAGATCACCCTTTCTGGGGAAAAAGAGATTAAAAAATTAACTATTAATCCTGAGTGCGTTGACCCCGAAGATATCGAGGGACTTCAAGATCTCATCATTGTCGCCTTTAACGATGCGGCGAGTAAAATTGAAGAAAACTCTCCCTCATCAGGGATGGGTGGTTTCGATATGAGCAGCCTCCCCTTCGGGCTCTAATGATGGAAATATCAACCGTTACAGAAAGTATCCAAACCTTTGGCTTAGAAAACGATTGTATTATAGGTCGAAGAATCCTTACCGATGCTCTAACGTTGGTCCAAGACCACTTAACCCCTCAAGAAGGGATCCTTGAAACCACTTCTGGAACGCAGTTTAGTGTAACTGAGCTCAAGGAAAACACTCTGAGTATTAGACTTGTTGCGTAATAAAAAATGCATCAGTTAGTCTCCCTCAATTTTTGATGC
>CBEWFH010000128.1:0-4409 GCA_965555895.1 uncultured Simkaniaceae bacterium | reverse complement strand
CAAATTAATATTCAATGGCCTCTTGAAGGAAAAATCACTAAAAGGAGGAATCGCTTCTATAGAGAGAAGGTTTTAAAAAATTTGTTTTAGTTTCCTGTGCCCTGCTAGGTGGGGCTTCTTAGAATCCCCAGGAGAAACCAAAACCTGTGAAAGAGGTGCGGTCTTTGAAGAACTGCCCCTCTGAATACCCATGATGGTAGTTGATGAAAATTCGCATTTTCCGCCCCACTCCCTGAAGTTTACTGATCTCATAACCAATCATATAGGTACCATCAAGATTCCAATCATTCACTTGCCAATTTCTTAGATAAATGGCTAAAAAGAGAGTGCCATAGAGGCGGTGATAGAAAAATTTACGGCCTAGAACACGGGCCTCCCCTCCCCACTCGATGTAAAGGGGAGGCTTAATATGATAGGTTTTATCGCTATGCATAACCCATCCAAAACCTCCATAAACCCTTAGGTTCATATTAACTTGGTAAGAAGTAAAAAAGTCGGTTGCCTCCATACTCGGATTAAGCCTCTTTATTCCAGGATTGTGGTCCATAAATTCATCTCCTAAGTGAGAGGAGACATGATAGGCACGAAGTCTAAAAGACCATTTATCAAAGGCATAGCTTAACGGAAAACCAACAAGATAGTCGGTATTCATGAGTTCAGAAATCTCTCCGTTGTGGTGCACACCCATTTTAAAGACCGACCAAAACCCCGCTTGAATATCAATCTGCATATCCCCCTGCCAAGGGAGAACATTGCGCCAGCGAAAAATCGGGAAATTATCTCCAAGGGAAATCGCTATCGACTTAGTTCCCATGATATTATCCCCGATATGATAAGCCGCTGAATAAATTGTTGCTCTGGGGTTAGCAATCATCGGAGGATAGAGGACTGTTTGTTGAGGAAACCAAATTCCCTTGATTTGTGGCCTTACTTCCCTCTGTTCAAGCTTTTCAAGCTTTTTTTCTGGGAACTTATCAACTTCAGTCACAGAGGTCACCTCTGGCAAGTCCTTAACAAAGCTGATGATACTATTCTTGATCAGGGCGTTTTTCGGGAGGTTATAGAGGTAAACATCTCCATTTTCAACATAGACAAGAACATCAAATTCATAATAATGAGAATTTACGAGAGCTTGAATATACCCTTCAAGATAAGCATCTTCCTCTTGACTAAGGTGCTCTTTAGGGATGCTATCGGTCCTTGTTGGTGGCGCTGCAGAAAATTCAAGAGATTCAAAATCGCAAAAAACTGCCATATTCGTCACAACAAAAAAGGTAAAAAGGACTTGAAAACATCGAATATTCATTACCAATCACTTAAAAAAAATTCCATTTCTTCATAGAGGAACCTTAATTCCTATATACAGAGTACTTGAAATTATCGGCAAAAAAATTTATTGATTGTATTATGTTGAAAGAAACAGGAGTCAGACATGGCAGACTTACCAGAGTCAAATTTAACAAAAAAGTTCAAGGCCCAAGCTAACGAACTTGAAGATAACCTATTTACTCTAAACAAGCTTTTCGAGCTTTGTTGCGATTCTTCTTTATCGGAAGAAGAACTTTTGCAAAAGGCGACCCCCTTGGTCGAAGAGCTAGCGAAAAGTAATCCTGATGTTGCAAAAGATCTTAAAGAGGTTCTTACCTCTGGAAATCAGAGCAAGATCAAAGCCTTTTTTAAAAAGGATATTGAACGAAGAGCAAACCTATAAAGCTCTTGCGTCATATTTTTTTTTGAGGTAAACCGGGATTTGGCCATTAAATTCAAGAGAATATGGACAATCGCAAATCCCATGAGTTTCTTCCTCATCCAAGGCCTTATTATCCATGGCTGATCTTACTGATCAGCCTCCTTTTCCAATATTATAAGCAACTCCTCCTCGTTACACCTAGTGTGATGATTCCGGAAATTGCAGAAGCTTTTCATATTGATACAGATCATTTTGGTCTCCTCGTAGGGATGGCCATGTACTCCTTTTTTATCTTTCAAATTCCCGTTGCAATTCTCATTGATAAATTTGGGATGCGCCACATCACAAGTCTGGGGATTCTCATTTGTGCCGTTGGGATCACCCTTTTCGGCTGTAGCTATTCACTTACCTATGCCTATATAGGACGGTTTCTTATTGGACTTGGAGGGAGTGTTGCACTATTAAATGTAGTAAAAATCCTTGCTAACTGGTTTAAACCAAAAATGTTTGCCCTCTTATTTGGTATTACGATCATGCTTGGTGCACTAGGGGATATCACAGGAATCTATCTCACTACTTCCCTCATAAAAGCTGTCGGATGGCGGATGGCAATGATGAACTATGGCCTAGCCGGACTAATTTTTGCGGTTATCTTTTTCTTATTTGTTAAAGATCATGCCCCTGGAGCTCAATACGATATCAATCCTAAGTTGCAACGTTTAAAGCTGAGCTCAACTATTATAAGAATGATAAAAAGAAAACAGTCTTGGGTGCTTGCCCTTTTTGCAGGTTTTGCGCAAACCCCTTTTCCAGTATTTCTAGGACTTTGGGGCATTCCCTTTTTAATTTCAAAATTCCATTTCTCACGACACCAAGCCTTAATGACTCATGGAGTATTTTTTATTGGTCTTCTTATCTCTGCGCCACTTATTGGGTATATCTCTACACTTATAAAGAGAAGAAAAATCTTTCTCATCCTCGCCACTCTTCTCTCTACACTCTTATCAATTGCCCTTGTTAGCTTTACAAGTCCAGGATATGGAATGTATCTCACAATCTTCTTTTTCCAAGGATTTTTCTTCGGTATGCTTCCCCTTTGCGTTACTATCATGAGAGAACAAAACGTTTCGAAGATATCAGCCACCTCATTTGCCTTCATCAATAGTACTTACGCAATTTTTGCAGCCATTACAGAGCAATCTACCGGTTTTCTTTTCAATTTTACGTGGAAAAACTCTCTTTTCAAAACGGTAGTAAATATCGATCCAGACTCTTACTTCTCTTTTCTTCTCAAAGTTCCTTTTTGGCTGGGACTCGCCTTTATCTTCTCCCTATTCATTAAAGAAACCTATGCCAAACAAAAAATAAAAGAGAACCTTCCCCTTGAGCCTAGAAAACAAACCTAGACCTTTTTTCTCTCATCCACGGATAATCTATTCTTCCATCGATAAATATGGAACCCGTTTAATCACATCCATTGGGATCTCTATCTGCGCATCAGGAGTCCTTCTCTTTTCCGTTAGCCCTAAAACCCCTATAGCGCATCTCTCTTGGACCCTTTCTTATGGGAATTGGAGGATCTGCAGCGATTCTTACCGTTTTAAAGCTATCCGTAGATTGGTTTCATCACGAATATTTTGCCCCGCCCTATTAAATGGACTGATGATGATCTTTGGGATGACTGGGGCAATTATGGGACAAACTCCCTTCAACTATGTTTTTAATATTTTTGGTTGGCGGACTACTATTTTAGATATCTCTCTTTTTGGATTTATCCTTGCACTCACTTACTGGACTATTGTAAGGGACCGAGAAACACTTCTCTCGTTCAAAGTCAATCCCTCAAAAGTTAATATTCCCTATAAAGAGGGTCTGAAAACTCTCTTTAAAAACCCACAAAATTATCTTCTAGTTCTTTATAGAGGCCTTGCTTGGACAACGATTACCGTCTTTGCTGGATTTTGGGAAACCCCCTTCCTAAAAAATTAAATACCATCTTGGAAATCAACCCGCTCCCCTCGTTAATTCCCTCCTCTTTTTTGGCTTTGCCATCGGAGCTCCCTTCTTTGGTTGGCTTTCAAATACTATTCAACAAAGAAAACCGATCATGATCCGCGAAACCCTTGCCACCTTCCTCATCTCTTTCACAATGATCTATGAGATCAATCCCACCGTAGTAGCAATCACAGCCCTAGCCTTTATGAATGCTATCAATGCCCTCTTTGGTGCCCTTGCAGATCCACTTGTCGAACTATTTATAGATATCAACTATCCTGGAAGTGATCTTTTCTCTGCCCAGCATTTTGCCGACTCCCTCTTCAAACTCCCCTTCTATCTCCTCATCTCGCTTGTCCTTCTCTTCTTTGTCAAAGAAACAAACTGTAAACATCGTTACAAATAATTCCATATTCCCTATAATCAGCACCTCCCAACCTAAGGGGCAGTAGCTCAGCGGTTAGAGCTGCGGACTCATAATCCGTAGGTCGAAGGTTCAACTCCTTCCTGCCCCATTTCTACCTAATCCCATTCATATAGAAGTTCTTGTACGTAACAAACGACAGGAGACATCATGAAAAAAAACTTCTATAACCCCAAATTTCCGCAATTTTTACGCAACTGGTCTGAATCAATCAGAACAACTGAGCCAAATTTATAGGAGAGTGGTTACCTAAAGGTTGATAATCCTAACTTTTGAAACGAATCGAATATTTCGGGATCT
>CBEWFH010000127.1:0-4474 GCA_965555895.1 uncultured Simkaniaceae bacterium | reverse complement strand
TTATCCGAAAAACTTTATCAGAAAACCATAAAGATTTAAATCGCAACAAGTCTAAAGGCTCGACCTGTAATAGGAAAGTCTGGAACGATTGCTATCGAACAAGTTATTTTAATTTGATCTTTTTTGAAAGATAGTCAGAGACTAGTTTTGCGGATGAACCAACTTTTACTTTGCAATGCCATATCATTACTTGGGAAAGAGGACTGAATGAGAATACCAATAGGCTAGTTTAACAATATCTCCCTAAAAATAAGTGGTTTGACGAAGTATCAGGAAATAGTTGAAAGGAGATTGAGAATTTGCTTAACAATAAACCCAGAAAAGTGTTAAACCATTTCGGTAATAGAGGAGGCGTTTAATTATCTCAGTAGGGAAGCTTCAAATGTTTCACTTCGAAGTTGAAGGGGCGTTTAGAGTCTCCGTGGTACCATTAATTTATAACGTAAAAAGGATAATAGTATATGTTTTCTTCTCCAGTCTCTGGTACAAGTGTGCCTTCTTTGTTAAAGTGGGATGATTGCAATACTCGTGGTAAACAAATCGGTTTTATCATTGCTAAGATAGTTAGCTCTATAAAAATTTTTATTTGGGACTATTGTTCGATAGGGCGAATATATAGTAGTGGTGCTTTGGTGGATAATGATAATGGTGAAGCCGAACAGGAGGGGGGTATTGTTATTTGTGAAGTGCGGGACCATGATAATGGAGAAGTCGAACGGCTGGTTTTTCCTATTAGTTACTTTGCGAATAATACTTATGGTTGTAGACTCAGAAATATACAGTTAGTTTTTGAAGATGATAGTGATAGTGATGATTAAATTTTCTAAGAATGGCAAGAATTAGGGAATAAGCGCACTATGCTGTTTATTAACAAGAGAGGCAATCACTTCTGTTGCTTTTTTGACTTCATCGAGGGTCGTGAGACGGGAAAAAGAAAAGCGAAGGGAGGATGCAGCTCTCTCTCTGGAGTAGCCCATGTTAAGGAGGACGCGAGAGGGCTTGAGGGCGCCGGAGGCGCAGGCTGAGGCGTGGGAAACGGCGATCTTGTGCATATCAAGGGAGATGAGGAGAGCTTCTCCATCAACACCCGGAAAGAAGATGTTGCTGGTGTTTGCAAGGCGAGGACCTTTGCCATTGATTTCTATGTCAGGGATTGCTTCAAGAAGTGTTGATTCAAAGCATTCACGAATAGATTTCATATGAGCATAGGCTTGGTCTTCATCAAGAATCGAAAGGGCACGGGCCATTCCGACAATGCCAGGGAGATTTTCTGTTCCGGGACGAAGTTTTTTTTCTTGGCCGCCGCCAGTGAAAAGGGGGGCAAGTCTTAGGGATGATCGAATGAAAGCAAAGCCAACTCCTTTTGGCCCATGAAATTTATGAGAGGAAAAGACCATAGCGGCAACCCCATCAGGAATGGTGAAGGGCTCTTTTCCAAGGAGGGCAACGCCATCGAGAATAAGTGGAACATTTGCTGTTTTAGCAATGGCTGCAAACTTTTCGATATCGAGTTTAATTCCGGTTTCACTATTGGCAGCGGAGAGGATGATTAGCTTGGTATTTGGGCGGAGTGCTTTTTGAAGACCTGAGGGGTTTGGAGCTCCGTAGGAGTCAACCGGAAGGAGTGTAAGCTCTGCTCCTTTTTCTTCCATATCGCAGAGGGTATTATAGACGGCAGCATGGTCAATTGGAGAGCCAATGATATGCGATGAAGGATCAGAGATCATACCACGGATAAGGAGATTTATCCCTTCGGTTCCACCAGAGGTAAAGAGGATTTCACAGGTTTTGACATCTAGGAATTTGGCGATAATGGCTCGCGCATCGGCAAGGACTTTTTTTCCTTCTTGTCCAAATGAGTGGAAGCTGGAGGGGTTACGGGGAGAGGCAGCCAGCTCTTCGATCATTGCATCCAAAACACTTGGATCGAGGGGAGTTGTGGCATTGTTATCTAGGTATATTCTCTCGTTCATCTGTCTTAACTAGTACGACGGTTACATTGTCGTGACCTCCTTCTTTTTTGGCCCGATCAATTAGCTTTGTGGTCGCACTTTTGATATCTTTAGCATTATTTAGAATCTCAGCGATCTCTTTGTCACTGACCTGATCGGTCAGACCATCACTGCACATCAAGTATATATCATCGGGATTTACAAGGGCAATATGGATTTCAGCCTCTACCTCGGTCTGAGTCCCTAAAGCCCGAGTTAAAACATTTTTATAGGGATAATCTTGTGAATTTTCTTTTTTAACTTGCCTTTTTGCAATCATTTCATTGGTAAGGGAGTGGTCGAGGGTGAGTTGGTCAAGAATCCCTTTTCGGAAGCGGTAAACGCGGCTATCGCCTACATGGCCATAAATGAGGGAGCTCTCATGGAAAAGGAGGGTGCAAATCGTCGTTCCCATCCCTTTGTAATCTATTTTCTTTTTTCCCAGGTGATGGACCCAACTATTGGCATTTTCAATGCAGAGTTTATTAAAAGAAGAGAGGTCAAAAATATTCCAGTTTCTCTCTGAGGAGATAAAGAGCTCTTCAACAGATGCTGAGACAAAACGGACAGCCTCCATTGCAGCAATTTCACCAGCATTATGTCCTCCCATCCCATCGGCAATGGCAAAAAAGCCATGCTCTTTTAAATTTAAGAAAACATCTTCATTATTAGTGCGGACAAGGCCTACATCGGTCAGACCATAACAGCTTAACTTAAAGTTGCAGAAATTCATGGTGAAGGAGTCCTCTCTGGATTGATGGTCCCTGATTGCTCAATTGGGTTAATACATTCCCCTAAAAAGAGGAGGAGATTGGTATCAAAGTCGTAAACGGCATAAAGAAAGGGACGATTGACATTCATTTCAACCGCGTTTTCTAAATCAGGAAGGGATTTTAGACCAAAGTTAATCTCTGAGCTGGCTGCTGCAAAGATCCCACTTTCATCGATCGATAGGAGGCTTTCGTGCATAGCTTGGCTGATATAAAGATCTTTTTTTCCATTAATTCCTGAAAAATCTGCCTCAGCAGTGATTGCTAGCTTGATTCCAAGGGATCTAGAAAGAGCTTTAAGGCCGATTTTTTGGCTGACAATAAATTTCGGAAGGGTGAGATCTACATTCCTTTTTTCAAACTTATCTAGGTAAGAGATGAACCCATCTGGTTTTGTTTCATCCTGAGCATAATAAAAGTTATAGAGGTCGTCCATTTTCCTTTTAGGAAAAAATACAATGAAAGAGACCTTAGAGTCTAAATTTTCAATAGGGAGGGCGACAATTTGAGTATCATTGTTTTCAAAGTAATAGAGTGAGGATTTCTGATTCATCATGGTGCAATTGACATAGCTTCCATTTCCTAGTTGAAACTGCTTCATACCGGTTCGTTGCGTTGGGAAGGGATTTCCCCACGGCCCTTGGAGAAAAAGGGTATTTAGCAGGACCATCTTTGTTGAACTTGAAATGGTGGAGGGATCGATAAAATGAGAAATTTTTCCTCCAGAATTATTATAGATCCATTCGTTCATCTCATTGGCAGATGACTGAGCCCTTTTAAAATTCACCTTTTCAATCACTCCTCCAAAGTCATCTTCAGCAAGGTTTTTATAAGAAGAGAGAACAGAGACGCTCTTGTCGAGCCAAAGACTCGTTCCAATTTTAACCCCTCGACCGAGTGGACTAACCATATTGCGGTAGGCATTTCCAACTTGATTTTGAGGGACGGTTAAATGAAGAGAACTTGCCATTTCATGAGCAGTTAGTCCTCTTGCACCCATATAGGCCATTAAAAGAGAGGTGTTGATCGATAGGGGAGAAATAATCGTATTTTGGGACTTGTCCGTGATATAATAGAGGAACATCCCATTATGATTAAAACTATCAGCAAGAGAGTCCTTCGAACTTTCAGCCCTTAAGGGAGAGATAAGAGTCAAAAGAGCACATATGATAAGGCGGCGCATTTACCTTCCTGCTTTCAGCTTGAAATTAAAAGTATACGAATAACACTTATTGAATTGAATGTCATGTGTAAAGCGATTGGAGCAAGGAGTGAACTCTGTCTTTCATAGAGAAAACCAAGGAAAAGAGCTAAAGTAAAAAGGGAAAAAATGAGAGAAAAATTACTAAGTCCTTGCTGTGGGGAAAAATGGAAGAGAGCAAAAATAAGTGACGAGAGAATTAGAGCTCCCACCCGCTTTATTTTCCCCTTAAAATAGGTATATAAAATCCCTCTAAAGACAAACTCTTCAATCATAGGAGCTGCAATCAAAATAATAAAAAGGGCAGTAGCCAAAAGATAACGGGATTCCTTAACCATTTTTAAAAAACGAATTGTTATTTGATCGACCCCAGTATATCCCGTAAGGATGAAGACAAAATATTCCACAAGTTGGGAGATAGCCACTACCACAGGAAATGAAATAAGCCATGTTAGAATTGGCACTGGTAGCTTCGCGGGGGGGCACTTTATTATAATAAATAATGTACTCTC
>CBEWFH010000126.1:0-4488 GCA_965555895.1 uncultured Simkaniaceae bacterium | reverse complement strand
TCTGACCAGTTTCAATTTTTATCTATTTGTCGCACTTCGCGGTTGAAAGGGCGCCATTATTTAATGGTTTGTTGTGGTTTTGGTTAATTTTATATGGAAGGGTGTATATGAGTTTATCTATTGAAAATGAAGGACCGCTGGAGCGCTCGCTAGAAGAACTTGTTGGTCCTAGTAAATCAGCCATGGTCTATGGGTTTCAATATTGTAGCTATTATACTGCCACCAATAGATTGAGACACCGATTTGCGGTAAACTAGAACCGTAAAACTCAGGAGACAGTATGTCTGAAATTCCAAGTAAAGAAATTATTCTAAGACCCAAAAGATGGTCAGCTGCAAGGAAAATGGAAATTTAAACGCCATTTTGTGTTGCATTAATTGGTGACGGTATATTCAAGTCTTGATTTATCGGGGTGCCCATCTATCAAAACAGAGGCCATCTGCCTCCAATCTCCAATTTTATCGATATCAGCTTGAGACTTAAATAAATCAGGATTCCAATTTGCACTATATTGAGGGATTTCTGTAAAGAAGCGTTCTAACTTTTCAAGTTGTTTTGATTTCTTCTTTTTTCTCACCGATAGCATTTTCTAGTGCTTTGGGGTTTTTCTCGTGAAACCATAGACGGAAGGCTTTGCCATCAAGGGAGTAGGCAACCCCCTGCAGTGTATCAGACGATGTCCAAGTATTTTCAATGAGTCTCATTGAAAAATGAGGTCTTCTTGCAACATCAGCCTCTCGTGTCATTAATTGGGGAATCGTTCCAGCTTCCTTTAAAGGTCACGAGTGGAGGGACTCTAGCAAGCCCTGCATGTTGGCTGCAAAGAAAACGGTGAAATTATTGAGATATAGGGTAGGTAAAAAAGGGTCTACAATAAAGAGGATTCACTTGATATAAGCCATCACCTGTGTGTGTAGGGAGTAAAAGGAAGAGCTCCAGGGAAAGCAAAATAAGAAAGTGGTTTGGCATGGTGAAAATATAGACCTGCATTGTGCGGAGCTGGGGATTTCTAGTATCGGGAAAAAGAGTTATTGCATGAGGGTTGTGGGCTGCAGTAGACTTGACTACTTCCCGTTGAAAATCGAATTGGGGTTGCCATGTGATGCTCCTTTTACTGAAGCCTAGCGTTTTATAACCTAGCTCAAATAAATTGAAAGAATCATTTTTACTCAAGAACCTCCCGGATTGCATTCTTTAGTTTTTCTGAACCGGTCAGTTTTTCAAGAGGAAGTCGGTAGCGGTAGGTCCAGTTAAAAGTATCTTCAGTTCCTGGGACATTGATGAGCTCATCTTCTGGATCTTCCCAAGTGAGCTCTGGTATCAGGGCGAGATATTCCTGGAGGAGGTTGACATGGAAAAAACTACCAGAATGGTGGTTATCATAAAGGATTTCTTCATGGTGCTTTAGGGAAAGTTTTGGAGTAAATTCCCAGCCTTTAAATGCTGCATAATCTTTGGCTTCTTCAGGGAACCGTTCCCACCAAAGACAGACTGTCTCAATATCGTGAGTTGATACACTGGAGATACTCATGGGGGTATAGTCGGCATAGGAGATAAAAGAGCCATCAGTTTTCCAATTTCGATAGCGGCGGAAGATTTTTGTTCCAGGGATCTCAAGAGACTTCATCGTTTCCCGGACAAAGGGGGGAGGATCGCCTAAATCTTCTCCAAGGGGAAGCATATCAGAAAAAGTGAGGAGGGTTTCTAAGAGTTTTCTTCCCTGAAGCTCCATAATAGGGGCTTCGCTGGGGATAAATAGCCCTTTATCGGGAGTTTTTCCGAGGGGGACTGCCCAAATCCTGAAGAATCCAAGGATATGATCGATACGGTAAAGGTGAAAATATTTTGCTGCTATTTCTATCCGTTTTCGCCACCACTCAAAGTGATTTTCTTCCATCACCTTCCACTTATAGAGTGGGAATTTCCAAAGTTGTCCTTTAGGATCAAATTTGTTTGGAGGGCTCCCTGCTCCCAGAGAAAGATCGAAAAATTCTTGGTGAGCCCAAACATCGGCGCTATCAGGGCTTAGGAGGATGGGGACGTCTCCTTTGAGGAAGACCCTTTTTTTTTCAGCATGTTTTTTGACCTCTTGAAGTTGGCTATGACAGAGGAATTGGAGAATGAGGTGATAAGTTCTTTCACTCTCGTACTCTTTTCCAAGGTTCCTTCGTTTATGTTTTGAAATATTTCTAATCTCTTCGGGCCATTCTTGCCAGACATGGCACTTGTTTTTATTTTTCAGGACTTTGTAAAGGGCATAATCATAGAGGTGATAACTATTCTCAATAAAATCTTGGTATTCAGCTGAAGCAGTGATTATACCTCCTACTTTATGAATATACCGCTTTAAAAAATCGAGTTTTCGATCCAATATGTCCCAATAGGGGATCCGCTTTTCTTCGACTTTAATTTGCAATGGTGGTTCCTTTAAATGGGGAAGAGCATGGAGGCTAAGATAAATGGGATGGAGAGCTGTCGATGAAAGAGCGTTATAGGGACTGGCATCAGTACCCGAATCATTGAGGGGAAGGAGTTGAAGGACATCCATTCCCACAGAAGAGAGAAAATCAATGAGGGGAATGAGATCTAGAAACTCCCCGTTTCCGCAGCTTTTTTCTGTCCAAATAGAAAGGAGGGGAACTTGAATCCCATGGTGATGTTTTTTGCCAACCTTTTCCCATCCCTTTGATTTCATTTCATGAAAGGAGGGGGTTTAGAGTCGACGCTATGGTATTTTATAGGGGCTGTAGCACCACTAGTAATAGCTTGTCGCCACTCTTCGGCTTCTTCAAGAAAGATTTCCAGGTGCTGAGCAAGTTTTTCTCCATTTAATTTTTCAGCAAAAAGATACTGATGGAGGATAAGCATATTTTTCCTTTCGTAAAAAGCAAGGGTGCCGAAAGGATGATATTCGCCGTTTACTTTAAGAGCATCTCTTAAAACATTTTCGCGGAAGCGGCCTGGAGGAATATCGGCAATAAAGGAGCAAATAAGGAGATTTTCTCCATGCTGATCCATTTGCATTTGGACTTCGAGCTTATCATCGAGAAGGAGATTGCAAGCGTGGTTTTTATCGATGTGAAGGGGAAGTTCGATGATTTCCCCAAGATCCCAAAGGAGCTCTTGAAATTTATCCACCGCTATTCTTCCTCATCATTATTTAGTTCATCTTCAAGGTCGCTTAGAGTTTCCATGAGGGCCATGAGAATCTCTTGGCGGTGCCTTTCAGATTTAAAAAGTTTTGGGGAAATATGACGCATTGCATCTCTATATTGGGTATAGACAATCACTTGAGCAGCAAGTTCTTCAGCGATCCCTAAAACAAACGACTGTTTTAAGATTTTATCCGGGGTAGGGTACCTCTCTTCAATAAGTTTCATCAAAAGGCGAGCAAGTACCTCAAAATTAACCCTGCTAGGCATGGTGAGATCAGCATGATCAAATTGCCTTTTGATCATTTTCATCCGGCCAAAAAAGAAGCGAAACATTCCAAGGATTGCTTGCATTGTTCGTGCTTCTCCAAAAAGGCGTTGCAATTCAGCACGGGAAATCGAGGGTCCTTTGGCTTTCAGATCACTGCCGAGAGAGTGGAGGATAAAGTCGATAATATTTTTCATGTCTGAGAATTTAAACTTCTCAGTTAGCTCTTCAAAGAGCTTATGAGGAGTGCGGGGATTCCCAGTAATTTCCCTGTAAAGATCACGAAGAGCGGTTGGATTTCCAAGCCCTTTTTCAGAAAAGGCGCGTGCCTGTACACCAATATTCCGTCCTGCCTGAATTTCTCTTCCAAATTGGGCGTTGAAATTCTGTTTAGCTTGGATATATTTTTGCTTGAGAGCTTCTTTGTTTTCTGCCGTTTCGATTAAAAAGTCGATTGCTTCATCAGCAAGGGCTTTATCGGTGTAGGTTTTTTGAAGTTTTTCGAGGATTTGCTCATGGGTATCATCAGGCTTTATCTCCTGATGCATATTTGTCAGCGTCTTTTTTAAAAGCTCAGGATTGTGCTCTTGGTAACTATCAGCAATTCCTTCGACGGCAGCAGTTTCTTTGCTATCCGTTGCTTTTTCATCTTCTGATTTTTGGTTTTTTTGACCTTCGGGAGCTTTCTCAGCTTTTTTGTTAAGGGTCTCGAATTTTTTCCCCATTGCGAGGGGATTGAAGGACATCAATTCACCTGCTTCCTCCATATTAGCTTCACTTCCAACCTGTCGAGCTTCCATTCTCGCTAAGTGTTGTTTAGCTTGAGCTTTTTGTGACTCCTGCATACGGGCGTCTTGTGATACCCCAGAAACTTTTGATACATCATCATTGGCCATACTTAACCCTTATAGCAAACTAGTTGTAATTTTAAAAGTACTGAAACACGTTTGTACAGGGCACAGGAAACTAAAGCAAATTTTTGAATCTATTGATAAGCTACCTGCTGTAAAGCTAAGAGGTATAACCGAATGTTGTGTCTGAGAATAAATGAGCGTATCCTTGGAAAGT
>CBEWFH010000125.1:0-4528 GCA_965555895.1 uncultured Simkaniaceae bacterium | reverse complement strand
ATGCCGCATTATTTAGGGTTTAACTAGCTACCCCCCCCGCGAAGCTACCAGTGCCGAAGGTTTAAAACCAGGGAATTGGAAATAAAAGAAATGGAAAGTTACGATGTAATCATTATTGGTTCTGGTGCTGGAGGAGGAACACTCTCCTACACTCTAGCAGATAGTGGGAAGAAAATCTTCATATTGGAACGGGGCGACTATCTCCCAAGAGAAAAAGAGAACTGGGATCCCCATGCTCTCTTCATTGACGAGCGTTATAATCCTAATGAGGAGTGGTTCGATAAAGATGGTAAACCGTTTAAGCCAGGGACCCACTACTATGTCGGAGAAAATACAAAATTTTATGGGCAGCCCTTCTCCGTCTCCGCGAAAAAGATTCCGAAGAGGTGAAACACTATGGTGGGGTTTCTCCAGCATGGTCTCTTAAATACAACGATTTTCAGCCCTACTATCTCAAAGCTGAAACTCTTTACTCTGTTCACGGGGAGCGGGGAGCAAATCTGACAGAGCCTAAGGAAGAGTCTCCCTATCCTTGCCCTCCTCTTTCTCATGAACCAAGGATCCAAGAAATCTTCGATCAAATCAAGGGAAGTGGTCACAAACCCTTTCCCCTCCCTGTAGCAATGAAAAAACCCGTGAGAGAAGAGAGTGTATCAGATGCGATACGTGTGATGGATTTCCCTGCATGGTTGACGCTAAAGCCGATGCTTATACAACCTGTATCCGCAAAGCGCTCGAACATGAGAATGTCACCCTCAAAAGAAATGTGAAGATCAATCGCCTTCTTACTGATGACTCGGGGAAAAGAGTCACAGAGGTTGAAGGGGAAGAAAATGGTAAGAAAGTGACACTGATGAGGGACAAATTATCCTCCACTTCACTCAAAATAATATGGAAGCTCACGAGGGTCTCGAAAAAAAATTGAAGGACATGCTCAAATCGTGTGGGACTCATATCCATATTTTTTCGAGTAGTGTCTACTTATCGAAGAAGATTCCTCTCGCTGCTATTGCCCACCAAGTGGGAACGTGCCGCTTTGAAACTGACCTGAAAACGTCTGTTCTCGATACGAATTGCAAAGCGCACGACCTTGAGAGTCTCTATGTCGTCGATGGGTCGTTCTTCCTATTAGTTTTCTGGGGTGAACCCAGGGCTAACGATTATAGCGAACTCTTGCGGGTTGGGGAACACTTAAAAGGGGCTTAAAGTAAGCGATATGGGCATCCATCCGCTCTTTGACCTCTAAGTCATCTTTGGTCCCGAACCAGATCGCCCATGTAGAATCGTCTTCTGGAGCATTGGCTTGCCGCGCCATAATGAAAAAAGCAAACTCTTCATCATTGTTTGTCCGGATAACATATGTTGCTCCTATCCTCTCTGGATCAAGAGCCTCAATAGAAAGAGGACGATCATATAGGGTAGGATGATTTCTTTTACTCTCTTCAAAGATGGCAAGTTGTTCGGGCGTCCTCTTTTCTCTTCCTTTCTCAGGATAAATGAATCAGTAACCTCCCACCATTTCTAAGGTACTCTCGGATAATCTCTGGACGCTTCATCACGGTATAAAGGCGTCGATCTCCTTCCATACTTTTATCAACAAGGGATTCACTCATTTCACCCTTTGTACAAAGAGGAGTTGCTGGAGTTGGCGTATGAATCATTCCTTGGACAAATTTTACTTTCTTTTCCTTCAGGAAAAAGGCTAGTGTTCTTTCAAAGTCGCCTTGGGCCGTTATATAGACTGGGCGAACTTCTTCATCTTTTCCTGTTATCTGTTGCATTGGAGAATCATAAAACCCTTGAATAAATGCCACCTGATCATCAACTAGCTCAGGAGGGTTCTTCTCTGAGAATTTCATCACCTCATCAAGAAACTCTTTTTTAAAGTCTGCGACAAGTGTTCCATATAGGGCTACAAGGCTAAAAATTAACCTTTTCATGTTGTACTCTCCACAAGTAGTTCAGGTTCGATCCAACGATCATGTTTTTTAATTAGTTCAATGAGGCGATCAACAGCCTCAGTATAATAAATCCCCTGTTCTATACATTTTTTACCGACATAGAGGTCAATTTTTTCGCGGCCAGAGCCAACATATCCAAAGTCAGCATCGGCCATTTCACCTGGACCATTGACAATGCATCCCATGATAGCAATTTTCACCCCAGGTAGATGGGCCGTCTTTGAGCGGATTTTTTGTGTCACCTCTTGGAGATCAAACAGGGTCCGTCCGCAACTGGGACAAGCAATAAACTCGGTCTTTGTTGCGCGCATCCGAGATCCTTGAAGGATGTTGAAAGCAAGTGAGCTCTCTTTTTCTCTGGACAGGTTTGTCTTTAGAATGAGCCCTTCGCCGAGTCTATCAGCAAGAAGAGCTCCGATTTCAGCCGAGGCATGAATAACGGTATCTTCATCAGAAAGGGAATAATTCCCTATTAAAATGACAGGAAGATCGAGTTTGCTCTCTTGGATCCATTCGAAAAAGTAACGTCCTTGATGGAGGACCGATTTGGTCATCTCAAGGATAATAAATTGGGCAGGCTTCTCGAAAAGTTTTTTCCAAACGGTAGGATCTCCATCCTTTACATAAGCAATGGCGCCATCTTCTAATTCTTCAATGGGAACCACAGGATAAGTTCCAACCTCAGAGGTCACCTCATTTCCATTATAAAAGGCATCTCCTTGGATCTCATCATCCCTCTCTCCCCAAATAAGGACTGAACCATCGCGGTGAAGAGGAGGAACCTGGCGTACATACCGCCTTTTAATCTCTTCAATCTTTCGCTCTCTTTCGATAAAAGGAACGATCCCTTTCCCTTGGTAACTTTCGGCGTAAGCTTTAAGCCTTTTGCAGGGATCAATTTCGAACCACGGATCTTCAGTAAGGGAAACACGAATGGTATCTCCGATTCCATCAAGGAGGAGAGAACCAATTCCAATGGCCGATTTCACCCGTCCATCTTCTCCATCTCCTGCTTCAGTCACTCCTAAATGGAGAGGATAATCCCAACCAAGCTTCATCATTTCTACTACAAGGAGGCGGTAGGATTGGATCATCACGAGAGGATTACTCGCTTTCATCGAAAACATAAAATCGTGGTAGTTCATTTCGCGACAAACGCGGGCAAACTCAAGGGCTGACTCGACCATTCCAAAGGGGGTATTGCCATATCGATTCATGATCCGGTCAGAAAGGGAACCATGGTTGGTTCCAATCCGCATCACCCGCTTCAGTTTTTTGCATTTTTCAACGAGGGGGCCAAAGGTTTCACGGATACGCTCGAGCTCGGCAGCATAAGAAGCATCATCATATTCAATGGTCTTAAAGGTAGCACGCCGATCGACAAAGTTGCCGGGATTGACCCTCACCTTATCAACAAACTCAGCAACAAGCATTGCAGCGGGTGGATAAAAGTGAATATCGGCAACAACGGGGATGGTATATCCCTTCTGAATAAGGGTGTTTTTGATTCCCTCGCACGCTTCGGCTTCTTTCTTTCCTTGAACGGTGACCCGGGCTATTTCGCATCCGGCATTGGCTAGGCGGATGATCTGATCGACCGTCGCTTCAACATCCCGAGTACTTGAGGTAGTCATTGACTGCAGGCGGACAGGATTATTCCCTCCGACACCTACGTTGCCTACCTTAATCTTTCGGGTTTTCCATCGTTTTGTCTGGTATATAGATTCTGAATCCTTCACAAGGAAATATTGTAGGGTTTCCAATCGAAGGTGTCAACTTACCTCTTCGTTAAAAAGATTTTCAATGATCTTGCAGGTAGTGTTGCAAAAAATGTGTGCTGGATGAAAAATCGTCTAAAATCTATAGTTTACCCTATCAAGATCAAAGCAGGAAGAGAAAGTGAATCATCAACATCCGTTCAAGTGGCGCCATTATTCAGCAGAAATCATATTACTTTGCCTTAGATGGTATCTGCGTTATAACCTCAGCTATAGAAATTTAGAAGAGATGATGAATGAGCGTGGATTGAATATTGATCACACAACAATTTACCGATGGGCTCAGAACTATGGACCCGAAATCAGGAAGAAAATTAAGTCTTTTGTAGGGAAGCCTAATGATTCATGGCGTGTTGATGAAACCTATATCAAAGTGAAGGGGAAGTGGACCTATCTGTATAGAGCAGTCGATTCTAAAGGGAAAACAATCGATTTTTACTTAAGCGACAAACGCGATACAATCGCAGCATTGACATTCTTTTGTCAAATATCTAGTTTCGGGGAACCGAGAGTAATTAATGTCGATAAATATGCTTCCTATCCTCCAGCATTCAACGCGATGAAAAGGAGTAAAGGGTTCACTAAAAAAACGAAACTTCGTCAGGTCAAATACCTTAATAATATACTGGAACAAGACCACAGATCAATCAAAAGACAACATAGCTCTGCCATGGGATATAAGAGTCTGGAGACAGCGAGAAACATCATTGCTGGCATTGAAGCCATGCACATGATTTTCAAGGGTCAAATTGATGAGATCTCGGATGCAAACGCCCGAGATGTAAAGAT
>CBEWFH010000124.1:0-4542 GCA_965555895.1 uncultured Simkaniaceae bacterium | reverse complement strand
TTTTACCATCTTCAGACAAGTTTAAATTTCATCTGTTTGTTGCACTTCATTATTGAAAGGGTGGTATTAGCATTGTTTCTACTTGTTTCCAAAAAAGTTTGGGGGAAAAAAACAAAAAAAACAATGGGATATTAGTGGTTATTGAGTTTGTTTTCGGAGATGTTTCCATCTTCCATGTGGACGATCCGGTCGGCGAAGTCGAAGATACGAGAGTCGTGTGTAACGATGATGAGGGACCGGTTTTCTTTATCAACGATTTCCCGCAAATGGTTGAGAACAAGCATTCCATTTTCATGATCAAGGGAGCTTGTCGGTTCATCGCAGATGATGAGCTTGGGGTTGTGAATAACGGCGCGAGCAATGGCTACCCGTTGTTGCTGCCCTCCTGAGAGTTGCCTCGGGTAGGTTCCCACTTTATCTTGTAGGCCAAATTGAACGAGCCTTTCCTCTGCGAGTTTGATAGCTTCATGTCTCCCCATATCATTAAGGAGGAGGGGAATGGCGACATTTTCAGCATTGGAGAGCATTGGTATGAGGTTGAAGGATTGGAAGACGTAGCCGAGGTTTTCTCCACGGAATTTTGTTTTTTCAGCATCTGAAAAGGTATCAATATTTTGGTCGAAGAGGAAACACTGACCATCGTCGTGGCTAAGGATTCCGGCGATAATTGAGATGAGAGTTGTTTTTCCAGAACCGGAGGGGCCGACAAGCATGAGAAGCTCACCCGCTTTTACTTCGAGATCGATCCCATGGAGAACCTCAAAGCGGATATCTCCTTCTCCAAATGACTTTTTGATTTTTGTACATTTTACTGCTGTTTCTGACATGTTTTCCTATTTTTTCCCATCTCTACCCCTTAAATACTATAGCTGGGTCTAGGCGGTAGACTTTATAGAGACCGATCCACGCGGAAAATCCGGTAATGGTAAACATGGTAACGCCACTGACTACGTAGAGCTGCCAAAGGAGGAGGAAGGAGAGGTCGTTATTGCGGGAGAGAAAACCAAAGAGTGCGGCACTTCCGATCCCGAGTCCCCAACCAATAAAGCCGACCCACACAGCTTGCAACAGGACCATCTTGGTAAGGAGGCTGTTATTTGCACCCATTGCTTTAAAGGTCGCAAGATAGCGGAGGTTGTCGAGGATAAAGTTATAAAAAGTCTGTCCAGATATTGCCATCCCAATAATGAAACCAAGGAGAACTGCAATCCCAAAGTTAAGAGGGATCCCAGTGTTTTTCATGTAGTAATCGATGGTGAGTTTTTTAAATTGGGAGCTTGTATAAGCGGTGAGTCCGGTAAGTTTGTTAATCTGTTCGCAGAGCTTTTGTGGGGAGAGACCGGGCTTTGCTTTAACGAGTATAAAGGAGAGAAGTTTCCTCTCATAAGGGGCATAAGAAACGGCGCGGGAATAGGTTGTATAGATGACGGGTTGCGATTGGAAGGTTCTCATCGATTTGCAGATGCCGACAACCTGCGCACGCCTATCATTAATTTCAACAGTTTTTCCAACGCGAAGGGGAGTTCCATCTTTTCCATTAGAGGAGAGTTTTCCTTCTGCCCCAATCTTATTCACGATGATTCCATCGATTTTACGGAGGTCAAGGACATTTCCGTTTATCATGATAGGAGGACCTCCTATCAAAGTTGCTTCATCAACTCCAATGACGTTGCACATCTGAAAATTACCGCTCCGAAGGCGGGCTTTTAAAAGGCCCTTATAAAAGGGGACAGCCCACTCAACGCCATCGACTCCTCGGACGAGATAGAGTTGGGTATCACGCATCGGTTTGACGTCATCGATAAATTGGACTTTTTCATCCATCACCCAGATATCTGGCTGCGAGGTGTCGGTAATAAACCCAAAGGTTCTCGCCATGAGACCAATAAAAATTGCGGCTTGTTGAACGATGATAAAAGAGGCAAAACTGAGCCCCAAAACAATCCCGATAAACTTTGCTTTATCGCCGATCAGGATTTTTATGGAGAGGAAGAGCATTACCAGTCTCCCCCAAGAGATTTATAGAGGGCAACGAGGTTGGTGCTAAGCGACTCTTTACTATTAACGAGGTTATTTTCTGCAAAAACAAGAGAGCTATCGGCATCTAGAAGAGCAGAGAAATCAACAAGGCCACTTAAGTATTTATCGCGGGTAAGCTCATATTTACGGCGCGTTGCTTCGACCTGTTTTTCATACCGATGGGCACGCTCTTCTTCTTTGTAGTAAGCAACGAGGCTATTTTCAACATCTTCCAAGGAGGTTAAGATGGTTTGTTCATAGGAGAGAAGGACTTGCTCTTGTTTAGCATTTTGAGCTCGGATATTTGCCCTTATCCTTCCAAAATAGATGATCGGCCAGTCGATATTTGGTCCGAGTGACCATGTGCGGCTGCTCGCTTTGATCCAGTTGTTTTTGCTGTCACTTTCAAACCCAAAAGAACCTATGAGAGAAAAACGAGGGAAGAGATCAGCGATCGCTTCTCCAACATTTGCTGTTGCTGCAGCAAGGAGTCTTTCTGCCTGCCGAATATCGGGGCGGCGACGGAGGAGGTCAGAGGGGAGACCAACAGGAATTGGGGCGTTGCTAATAGGAATCGCTCTTTGTTCTTCAAAATCTCCATGAAGACTTTCAGGGGGTTTTCCAAGTAAGACAGCGAGGCGATGAACCGATTGCTGAAAACTTGTTTCCAAAGTGGGGAGGAGGGCTTGCGATTCTTCTAAGTTAACTTGGACATCTTGGGGGCTAATCTCACTATCAATTCCTGCTACATAGCGTGCCTGAGCGAGAGCAAGGAGCTCTTTTTGGATGTAGATATCCCGTTTTGATAGGGCAATTTTATGTTGGTTCCCTCGAATTTCAATATAGGTCGCACCAATTTCACTGAGAAGGGTAATATAAACATCGCGGGCACTATTCACCTCTGCTTCATATTCATAGAAGGCCCCTTCTTTTGCGCGGCGCCGCTTCCCAAAAATATCGACTTCCCAACTTGCGTCGAATCCCACTTTGTAAAGACTCTGAATAGGGGGACCAAGGAATGATGAGTCAAAAAGGTTTTGGCTGATCCGTGTTCGCCTCTGCTCAGCTGTGAGATCGATCTTGGGATAGAGTTCTGCAGTCTCGATTTGATAGAGGGAGCGGACCTCATTAATTTTTTCGATGGCAATCTTTAGATCGAGGTTTTGAGAAAGGGCTTCATGAACTAGGACCTCTAGGAGGGGATCATTAAAAGTAGTCCACCAATTTTTAAGTTCCTCTGCATCGATCTCCTCTTTTTCATGGGGCTGATTATAACTAGAGGAAAGGGCAACTTCTGGGGTTTTGTAATTAGGACCCACAGCACAACCAGTCAGAAAAATTAAGATAAGATTTTTAAAACCTTTCATTTGCAGGAAGTCCTTTGATGTAAATATCCATGAGTTGTCCCGGGTAAATCGGGAGATTCTCTCTGTTAAATTCATAGAGGACCTGAAGAACGCGTGTATCAACCCGCTCTTGATTATCTCCGGTGAGTGCAGTTTTTGGGATGATATAGGGTTCGATGTAGAGAAACTTTAGGGGAACACTGATCGAGCTATTTCCTCTAACAAAGGCAACAGCCTCAGCTCCTTTTTCAACGCGCCACGCATCATCTTCATCGATTTCGACGCGGATATGGAGAGGATCGGTCTGCCCAAAAAGCATATGAGCTTTATTATCGAAGGGATTGACATCAGCCGTTTCTCCAATGCGGACATTCACCTGAAGGACCTGCCCATCGATAGGGGCACGGACTGTCGAACGCTCAATTTTTGAAGCGACAACCTCCATTGTTGCTTCCATTTCTTTCACTTGCTTTAGCGCCGTTTCAGCAGCATAATAGATTTGATTGAATTCATTTTCACTGACGGCCTGTTTATCTTTGAGACTTTGATAAAGGGAGAGCTCTGTTTTTTTATTTTCATAATTAGTGAGCGCAACATCTCTCTTCTCTTTTGCTTCTTGGTACTCAGCTCTGAGAGTTTCGGTATAAAGCTCAAATAGTGGGGTATTAGCTTTTACTTCTGCCCCCACTTTAACAAAGACTGAAGTCACAATCTCATTAAAGGGAGTTCCAATATTGATATCTTCTGAAGCTGCCTCAACAATGCCGGCGCCAGCAACATAATGTTTATACGGCGGCACGGGAGGAGGGAACTCAATTGGTGGCGTAGGAGGGGTGCGCGCTCCATAAAAAACCATAAAGAGGGCTAGACAAAGACCAAAAAAAGCAAGGGCTGGGAGTAAATATTTACGACTCATATTACCTCACCCTTTTTTCTATCACTCCATTAATTCTTTTTCAAGAAAGTGTAGGGAGTATACGGGCACAGGAAACTAAAACAAATTTTTGAATCTATTGATAAGCTACCTGCTGTGAAGCTAACGTTAAGGAGGCTTATTATGGCAGGACTGAAAGGAAAAATCCCAATCCATGTCAAAAAGCACATTTTGTACACCCCGGATGGGAATACCCATTGATTAATGCTCTTCAAAAGATAGACGATCCTCGTAAACCTTCTT